>JADLHG010000011.1 GCA_020848905.1 Deltaproteobacteria bacterium | reverse complement strand
CTCCTCGAGCCGATCGGATGGACATCCCCAGCGGAGTATGAGAAGGCCTACTATCTGAGTCACAGCACCTCCGAGAAGGCCGCGTGACTCACCCAACCGGGTCTCCGGAGAACCCGGGGCGGTTCAGGTCTCCCGGTAGTGCTACAAGGTCGCGCGAATCTCGGGGGGAGATGGCATGGCAACGATCCTCGTCGTCGGTGGCGACGACGTGCTCGTCAACATCGTTCGAAGGGAAGCTGAGCCCATGGGGCACACGGTTCTGGCGCTGGACGTCCCGCCTCTCGGCTTCACGATGCCGGACCAAGACGCTCAAGCAGTAAGGTCGTCCACTGTTGTGACCATCGGCCGCAGCGGCGGGAACGCATCGGAGAACCGCGACCCGGATGTCCTGGCGTTCCCGGCCGCCCTGCGTTCGGCAAGTGAGCCCCAGGTGCTGAACGACCTCCTCCAATCCTTCGACCTCCGTCGACGAGAGAGAGAAGTCGTGCTCGTCGCTCTCGACGGCCTCTCGGTGAAGCAAGTGGCTGATCGACTCGGCTGCAGGATCGGGACGGTCTCGACCTATTGGCAGCGGATCTTTGCGAAGACCTGCACACGTAGCCAGGTAGAGCTGTATGGGGTGCTCCTCCGTCGGTTGCTGATGGGGCGACCGCGCCTCGCCCCCCCCGGAAAATACAAGGAAATCTGATGACGCTTGAGCCACCGGTTTTCGGCCGCGTGATGCCCGGCACGTCGGCACTCTCGCTCGGACGCGAGGAAGCGAGGGGCGAACGCCCGGCAACCCCTGCGAATCTCTCGCCAGGAGCAGTCGAGGATGTATGACGGCCCCAAGCTTGGGAGAAGTCGCCTTGGCGCGGCGGCTGACACGCTGGCATTTCCACTGCGCGCGCTCCTTTTGCTGACGGAGAGTAGGTGGGGACTCTCCTCGTTGCGCGAGGAACGCATGCGCGTGGTCGCCAGCGTCTGCCGCGGTCGCGTGCTGGACGTAGGGTGCGGTCCGGGGAACCTTTTTGTCCGGGAATTCCTCGGCGACGCCCAGGGCATTGGCATCGACGTGTTCCCCTACGAGGGCGTTGACAATGTTGTGGACGACGTTATGCGGTTGCCCTTCGCAGATGAGTCCTTCGACACCGTGACGCTCATTGCGGTTGGAGGCCATATTCCGAGGAAGCAGCGCACCGCCGAGTTCGCAGAATTCGCTCGTGTGCTGCGCACTGGCGGCCGACTCGTCATGACGGAGGGCGAGCCGGTTACGCAGTTTCTCGTTCATCAGTGGGTCCACCTGTACGAGGCAGCGCGCGGCCGCAAAGACATGGACTCCGAACGCGGCATGGATGAGGACGAGGAGTTCTGTATGCCCCTGCGCGAAATCCGCCTCTACCTGAACACGCCGCCGCTGCGGCTGGTCCAGCGCCGGCGCTTCATGTGGGGCCTGAATAACGTGTACGTCGCGGAGAAAGCCCCGTTACCCAGCAACGCCACCCCAGCATCACCGTAGGCCGAGAACGCCGGCCGGCTCCGGGTGTCGAGGCCGCGTGCGGAGAGAGCGCTACCCCCAGTCGCGAGACATGTGGTACCAGATTGTCCTCCGAGCCGGACCCGATGATGGGGCACCCTTCCCTCGACAGCTCCGCGCCGCCTGAATCTCCACGTCGGAGCTGGCTCAACAGCGCCGCCGTCGCGGGGGCGTACGTGGCGTTCTTCTTCGTGCTCCACCCACAACTTCTAGGAGGTGACCTCTTCCTCGGCTGGGATGCGGTCAACGAGTCGTGGGGGGACATGGCCTACGGTGCTCACGCCTGGGGGGCGGGCAGCGTTCCCCTCTGGAATCCATACGAGAAGGCGGGCTTCGGCTTCGTCGCCGACCCGGCGGCCAGTGGGACCTACCCGTTGAGCCTTCCCATCTACCTCGCGGCCTGGCTCTTCGGGTACGGCCCCCACCTCGGGCTGCTTCGCTCGTTGCTCCACTACGCCATCGCCGCGCTCGGAATGCACCTCCTCCTGCGTCGCCAGCGTGCAAGTGGCGCCGTACCGTGGCTGGGCACCGTTTCGTACGTCCTCTGCGCCCGCCTGGCGAAGAACAAGGACAACGCCGGCATGTGGACCATCGCGTGGTTTCCGTGGCTGGTGATCGCGGCGGACGAGGTGGTCAAGAAGCCGTCGCTGCGGGCGGGGGTCGGTCTCGGCGTCGTGATGGGGCTCTCGATCCTCTCAGGGTATCCGCCGGACGTCTTCCGCAACCTGCTCGGCCTCGCGCCGCTCGTGCTTCTCGCGCTCTGGATCGTGCTGAAGGAGGAACGACGGGGGCTTCGGCACCTGGGGCGCATCGGGCTCGCGCTGCTCCCCGCAGTGGCGGTCGCGGTGGGCCTGAGCCTGCCCGTGCTGCTCGCCACCGCCGAACTCGTGCCGCACACGGCCCGGCAGGCCATGGCGGCCGGCGAGGCCATGCACTCGGTGGTGCGGCCGGCGCACGCGCTGCACCTGCTCTCACCGCGCGTTCTAGAACCGCCGTTCGTATATTGCCTCCCGTACATGGGGCTGCTCCCGGTGCTCCTCGGGGCTTACGCGCTAGTCGGGCGGTGGAGCAAGGAGCGGCTGCTCTGGGGCGGCTGCGCCGCCTTCTTCTTCCTCCTGGCCTGCGGCGGGAACTTTGGCCTGCTCCCCGCGCTCGGGGAGGTGGTGCCCGCCTTCAAGATGTGGCGCAACCCGGAGGTCTACCTCTACCTTACGGCCTTCTTCCTGGCGCTTCTCGCGGCGCGGGGCATGGGCGATGCCCTCGAGGCAGGCGAGGAGGGACGGCGGCGCCGGCTGGTGAAGGGCGTCGTCGTGGCCTTGCTCGTCTTCGGTACGACTCTGGTGGCCTGGCTGGCGACCAAGGGGGCTGCCGACCGGCAGGATCCGAGGCTCCAGACCAGCGCGGCCCTGGGCGTGGGGTTGGCGCTCGCGGCCGGCGCGATGCTGGTGGGGCTTCTCGCCCTGCGCAGCGGACGGTGGCGGCAGGTGCTGGCCGGCGGTGCGGTGCTCCTCCTGCTCGGGGATCTCGGGGCCCAGGCCCGACCGGTCTACGATATCCTGCTGCCGAAGCCGGACCTCTCGCGCGACGCGCAGCTTCTCGCGCTCCCCGGCGTGAAGGACGAGGTGCGGGTGGCGGACGACGTTTACTTCCAGTACCGGCCTGGGGCCCGCCTCGAGGTACGAGACCTCTTCGGCCGCTACAACACGCTCGTGACCGAGCGGTACAGGCACTACGCGGACCGGGCCCGCCAGAGCTACGCGCTCCTCTGCCATGCCAACGTGCGCTACTACGCCGGCCGGAACTTCGGCGCGATCGCCGAGCAGGCGGGGGCCCGCAGCGCGCGCCGGGGGGACGTCTTGGAGTTGGCCGATGCGGCCCCCTTCGCCTTCTGGGTCGGGGAGGCGCAGCTCGTGGATGGGGGACCGGAGGCGCTGGACCGGCTCTGGCGCACTCCCGCCGGTTGGCGTGTGGCTATTCTAGAACGGAGCGACCTGAACGCGGACGAGCTGGCCCGGGTCTCGCGGCTCCGGGCACCGAGACCGCCCGTCCCGGCGCGGCTCGAGCGCTTCGGCCGGAACGCGGTGCGCCTGCGGGCCGAGGCCCCCGCGGCGGGGATCCTCGTCGTGAACGAGGCCTATTTCCCGGGCTGGGAGGCGCGGGTGGACGGTCAGCCCGCCCGCGTGGTGCGCGCGAACCATCTTTTCCGGGGCGTGCTCGTGGGGCCCGGGGCGCACGCGGTGGAGCTGCGGTATCGGCCGGCGCGGACGCTCGCGGGGCTCTGGGTCTACGCGGCCACGGCCCTTGGCCTCCTCGCCTTCGGTATCGGCTCCTGGGTCCGGCGTCGCCGACGCTCGGCGAGCTCTAGCGCGGAGGCGTCCGACGCGCCGCCGATCGTCACCACCTGAGGCACTCGTGCTGCACGGCTTCTCCATCGACCTCGAGGAATGGTACGACCCGGAGCTGCTCAGGCGGCGGGGAGTCCCGACTACCGGGCAGGACCGGGCGGCGCAGTCGGTGGCGCCGCTCCTCGCGCTTCTTGACCGGCACGGCGTGCGGGCCACGGTCTTCGTCGTGGGCCGGGTCGCCGAGCGGGACCCCGAGCTCCTTCGACGGATCCACGCCGCGGGGCACGAGGTGGGCTTTCACGGGATGAGTCACCGTCCGCTCTGGGAACTCGAGCCCGCGAGCTTCGAGGCGGAGATCGTGGCCTTCCGCGCGCTCATCGACCGAGTGCTGGGGCCCGACGTACCGGTCCGCGGGTTCCGCGCTCCCACCTTCTCTCTCGACGAGCGGACCCGGTGGGCCCTGCCGCTCCTCGCCCGTCACGGGTATCGCTACGACGCCAGCCTGGTGCCGGCGAAGGGCCCCCTCTACGGCGTGGCGGGGGCGCCGCTCGCGCCGTACCGCGTGAACCTCGAGCGACCGGAGCTGCCGGATCCCGGGAGTCCCCTCATCGAGTGGCCCGCGACCGTGGTCGCGCTCGGCAAGCTCCGCGCTCCCGCGGGGGGCGGGTTCTACCTCAGGGCGCTGCCGAGTCCGGTGCTCCTCGGGCTGCTCGGGTTGGTGGCCCGCACGCGACCGATCGTGATCTACGTGCACCCCTGGGAGACCGACCCGGGTGTCCAGCGGGTGGAGTTGCCTGCCTTCTCCCGCTTCGTGACCTACTACGGGGTGAGCGCGGCGCTGGGCAAGGTGGACGCGCTGCTGCGGCGCTTTCGCTTCGCCTCGATGTGGGAGGCGCTCGGCGCGGCCGGGATGGTCACCGAGGACGTTCCCGCCGGGGAGGTCCGCCGGTGATCGTTCGCGAGCTCGAGACGGGAGAAGAGTCGCGGTGGGACGCCTTCGTCGCGTCGCACCCCGCGGCGAGCCACTACGCGCTCTCGGGCTGGCGGGGGGTGCTCCACGCGAGCTATGGGCACTCGACGCACTATCTTCTGGCCGAGGAGCAGGGCGCGATCGTCGGGGTGCTGCCGCTCTTTCGGGTGCGAGGTGGGCCGATCGGTGGGCACTACGTGAGCTCGATGCCCGGGGGTGCGTGCGCCACGACCCGAGGGGCCGAGCGGGGGCTCCTCGAGCTCGCGCTGGCCTACACCGAGCAGCGGCGGGCCGACTACCTGGTCCTGCGCGACAGCCTCGAGGAGCGTATCCCGGACGCCCGCTTCGTGACGAGCGGGAGGCACTGCACGCTGGTCGCGACGCTCCCCGAGCGCGAGGCGGGGCTCTCGAAGCTCGTGGCCAGCTCCGCGCGGCGGGCGGTGAAAAAGGCGCAGGCGGCGGGGCTCACCGTCTCGCAGGGAGGGGTCGAGCTCCTCGGGCCCTTCTATCGGGTCTTCTGCCAGAACATGCGGGACCTCGGCACGCCGGTCCTGGGGCGGCGTTTCGTGGAGGAGGTGCTGCGTGCGTTTCCCACCCAGACACAGCTCCTCGTGGCCTTCCTCGGGGCCGAGCCGGTGGGGGGGATGTTCCTCTTCGCGCACGGCGATCGGGCGCACAACCCGTGGTTCTCCTCGCTCCGTGAACACTTCGAGCGGCGGCCGAACGACCTGCTGAGCCACGAGGCGCTGCGCTGGGCGGTCGGCCGGGGACTGCGCAGCCTCGACTTCGGTCGGAGCCAGTGGGACTCGGGAACCTTCAAGTTCAAGGAGAAATGGGGCGCGAAGCCGGTCCCGCTCCACTACCACTATTATCTGCGCCGCGGCGGAGAGGTGCCCGACGTGACGGAGCGACTCGAGCGGGACCCCGTCTACCGGCTTGCCCAGCGTACCTGGCAACGCCTCCCCCTCGGCCTCGCGAACCGGCTCGGACCGCTGCTCGTGAAGTACCTGAACCCCCTCGGGTGAACCATGGCAGAGGCTCGCATCTTCCGCTGGCCCAGCCAGGAGCAGCTCGTCTGGGCGCTCTTCTTCGGCGTGAACGCGACCGTTTTTTTCAACGGGCTCTTTCACGACCCGCGGATCGGCTACGACGCGATCTCGCACCTCACCTACGTGAAGATCCTGGCCTCGGGGCACCTGCCGGTGGAGGGGCAGACCATCGAGTACCACTCCCCTCCGCTGCCGTACCTTCTCCCCGCGCTCCTCGCGGCGCCGGGCTGGCTCGGCGAAGGGGCGGTGAACAAGCTGGCGCAGCTCCAGAACGTGCTCTGCTCCGTCGGCATCACGCTGCTCATGCTGCGCCTTTCCGAGAGGCTCGCGCCGGGCAAGACGCTCGTGAAGCTCGCGGCGCTCGGGCTGCTCGGGAGCCTGCCGGTCTACTACAAGACGATGGTCATGGTGCGTGGGGAGCCGCTGCTCGCCTTCCTCGCGCTGCTGGTGCTCGAGCGGAGCCTGACCCTCTTTCTGGATCCGGCGCCCAGGCTGGGGCGCGCCGCGCGCACCGGCGTCCTCTTCGGGCTCCTCGTGCTCGCGCGGCAGTGGGGCTTCTTCTTCTATCCGGCCCTCGGCCTGTGGCTCCTCGCGCTCGTTCTCCGGCGGCGGGAGCGCTTCCTTCCGCACCTGAAGGCGCTCGCCGTCTGCTGGGGCGTCGCCTTCGTTGTAGGAAGCTGGTTCTATTTCGTGCAGCTCGGCCGCTACGGCAGCCTCACCCGCTTCAACCGTCCCGCCACGGGCTTCTCGCTGGCCAACCAGCCGCGGGAGTTCTACTTTGGCCTGGGTCTCGACAAGCTCTTCTCCGAGCCGATCCGGGAGGCCTTTCCGAACCAGCTCCTCCCCATCTTCCACGCCGAGACCTACGGGGACTACTGGGGCTACTTCCTCGTGAAACAGCAGTTCTGGAACGAGGTCGTGGTTCACAACCGCGAGCAGATCAAGGGCTACCTCGGGCGGGCGTGCCTCCTCGGGCTCTTGCCGAGCGCGGTTCTGGTCGCGGCGCTGCTGCTCGGGCTCGGGGCCCTCGGGCCGCTCCTCCGACGGCGTCTTCCGGACGACGAGCTCGGCCCCCCCGCCACGACGGCTTTGCTCGCGCTCGCGGTGGTGGTCTCGTGGCTCGGCTACCTCTGGTTCCTCATCAGCTACCCCAACCTGGGCAAGGGCGACACCATCAAGGCCTCCTACCTGCTCCAGCTCTTTCCGCTGCTCGCGCTCCTCGGTGGCCTGCTGCTCGAGCGGCTGCGGAGCCGGCAGCCGTGGCTCGGGCGAGCGCTCGGCTGGGCCCTCGTGGCCGTGGCGGCGCACAACGCGCTGGCCTTCGTCACGCGGTACCCGGCTTCGCTGTAGACCGTCGGTGCTGCTCGGGCTTTCGGCCCCGGGCGGGCCTCTCGAATGACCTTGCCTTGGCGCACCCTTGCGGTAAAGATGCGGCCCCATGACGGCCCGCTACTCCAAGGAGTTTCAGGCGCCCATCAAGCTCTCGGTGCTGATGCCGGTCTACAACGAGCGCTTTCTCGTTGAGGCGGCCATCCACCGGGTGCTGGCCTTTTCGCACCCGCAGGTGCGGGAGGTGGAGCTCATTGTGGTGGACGATGGCTCCACCGATGGCACGCGCGACATCCTGCGGCGGCTGGCCGGGTCGCACCGCTCCATGCGCTACTTCGAGCAGGAGCGAAACCAGGGCAAGGGCGCGGCGATCCGTCGGGCCATCGCCGAGGCCTCGGGCGAGCTCGCGGTCATCCAGGATGCCGACCTGGAGTACTACCCCGAAGACTGGGGGCGCCTGCTTCGGCCGTTCTTCGAGGCGGATGCAGACGCGGTCTACGGCTCGCGCTTCATGTCCGGCGAGTACCGCAAGGTGCTCTACTTCTGGCACACGCTCGGCAACCAGTTCCTGACCTTCCTGTCGAACGCCATGACCGATCTGAACCTGACGGACATGGAGACCTGCTACAAGATGGTGCGGACGGAGCTGCTCAAGTCCATCCCCATCCGGTCGAACGACTTCTCCATCGAGCCCGAGCTCACGGCGAAGCTCGCCAAGCGGGCCGCCGTGATCTACGAGGTGCCGATTCGCTACGCGGGGCGGACCTACCAGGAGGGCAAGAAGATCTCGGCCCGGCACGGCTTCGGGGCGCTCTGGTCGATCCTGAAGTGGACGGTTGTAGACGACTTGTTCCAGAACGACCAGTACGGGGCGGCCATCCTGACCAGCCTGAGTCAGGTGCACCAGTTCAACCGCTGGATGTCCGAGCTGCTCTCGCCGGAGCTCGGGGCACGGGTGCTCGAGATCGGCGCGGGGGTGGGGAACCTCACCATGCGCTTCCTGCCGCGCGAGCACTACCTGGCCACGGACATCAACCCCCACTACCTGGCCTTCCTGCACAATATGTCCGTCGGCAAGCCGTACCTGCGGGTGGCCGAGCTGGACGTGACCGACGCGCAGGCCTTCGCCGCGCTGCAGGGGCGGTTCGATACCGTGATCTGCCTCAACGTCCTCGAGCACGTGGAGGACGTGGCGGCGGCGCTTCGCAACATCTATTCGGCGCTCGAGCCCGGCGGCAAGGCGATCCTCCTCGTGCCGCAGGGGCAGTGGCTCTACTGCTCGCTCGACGACGCGCTCGGCCACACGCGGCGCTTCGGCCGGTCCGAGGTGGACGGGCTAATCCGCGGGGCCGGGTTCGAAATAGAACAGGTATTCGATTACAACAAGGTGAGCGTGCTCGGCTGGCTCTACAACGGCCGGGTCTGGCGGCGAAAACACTTCCCGCGGATCCAGCTCAAGGCGCTGAACATGATCGCCCCCGTGGTTCGGCACGTGGACAACCGGCTCCCCTGGCACGGCCTGAGCGTCGTGGCCGTGGCGCGGAAGCCGAAACAAGCGACCGCGGCCGTGCGCGTGCAGGCGTGATGCATGAACGACTCCCTCGACCTCTCGATCATCGTGCCCTGCTACAACGAGCTGGAGAGCCTGCCGCTCCTCTGTGAGGAGATCGGCAAGGTCATCGGGGAGCACCGCTACCGGGCGGAGGCCGTGCTGGTCGATGACGGCTCCACCGATGGGACGCGGGACCTCTATCCGGGGCTCTGCGAGCGCTACCCGTGGCTCCGGGTGGTGCTCCTGAAGCGGAACTTCGGGCAGACGGCGGCCATGATGGCGGGGATCCGCGCCGCGCGGGGCGAGGTCCTGGTGCCCATGGACGCCGACCTGCAGAACGATCCGGCGGACATCCCGCGGCTGCTGGCCAAGATGGAGGAGGGGTTCGAGGTCGTCTCGGGCTGGCGCAGAGGGAGAAAAGACAAGTTCGTCACGCGGCGCATCCCGTCCTTCTTCGCGAACAAGCTCATCGCGTGGATCTCCGGCGTGAAGATCCACGACCTCGGTTGCACGCTGAAGGCCTACCACCGGGAGACGCTCGAGGACGTGGTGCTGTACGGCGAGATGCACCGCTTCATCCCGCTCTACGCGAGCTGGGCGGGGGGCCGGGTGACGGAGCTCGAGGTCAACCACCGGGCCCGGCGCTTCGGCGCCTCCAAGTACGGCTTGAGCCGCACCTTCAAGGTGGTGCTAGACCTCATCACGGTGAAGTTCCTCGTCGGCTATGCGAACAAGCCGATCCATTTTTTCGGCATTCCGGGCATCTTCATGGGGATCGCCGGCTTCGCGCTGGCCGCGTACCTTTCGGTGCAGAAGCTGGCCTTCGGGCTCGAACTCTCCCGCAGCCCGATGCTGCTTCTGGCTATCCTGCTCATGCTGCTCGGCTTCATGATGGTGATGCTGGGCGTGCTGGCAGAGGTGATCATCCGGACCTATCACGAGTCGCAGGGGAAGCCGACCTATCGGGTAGCCAAGGAGCTGTCGGGTGCGCGGAAGGAGGAATCGAGCGAGAGCGGCGAGCCGACGACTGGTGCGACGCCATAGAACGCTCGCGTTGGCGCTCGTGC
Source organism: Deltaproteobacteria bacterium (assembly GCA_020848905.1). Classification (NCBI taxonomy): domain Bacteria; kingdom Pseudomonadati; phylum Myxococcota; class Myxococcia; species Deltaproteobacteria bacterium. The sequence continues at coordinate 22,741 of JADLHG010000011.1, read as the reverse complement.
TCCTCTCGGCGGCGGCCTGCCGATTCGATCGTGGCGGACGCTCTCCCGTGGGAGATGGCGGCGCTCTCGCCGATGCGGGGCTCCCCTCGTTTCACGACGCCACGGGAGACCGCGGCGCCGACCTGGCGCTCCTGCCCCCGCCCGACGCTTCGCTCGACGCGCGAGGGGCGCCGGACCTGCCGACCCTCTGTGCAGAGGGACCCCGCAAGTGCTCGGGGGACGACGCGCTCACCTGCCAGGCCTCCGGGGCCTACGCGGTGGAGCGGACCTGCGGCATGGGATGTAACGCGGCCACCGGGGCCTGTTACGTCTTTCAGGGGTCGAACGGGGCGAGCGTCCAGCTCGTGAGCGGCGCGGGGGCGATGCTCGTCCAGCAGCCCGTGGTTCTCGACACGACGAGCGGCGCCTTGCAAGACAGCGGTGGGCGGGCGCAGCCCTTTCCGTCGGGGGTGGCGTTCTTCGCGGGTGCGGATCGGTGCGCCCTGGTCCTCGATCGGTTGACCATCGCGCAGGGGGCGGTGCTTCGCATCCGGGGGCGACGGCCGCTGATGATCGTGGCCCGGACGGCCATCACCGTGAACGGCGCGCTGGACGCGTCGGCCGAGGGGGCGACGCCGGGCCCCGGCGGGCGCCGAGGTGGGGGGAGCAACACTGCGGGCGAGGGCTGCGGCGGAGGACCTGCGGGGTTCTCCTCGAATGGCACACGCGGCGGTGGCGCCGGTGCGAGCTTCGGCGGTCGCGGCGGACGAGGGGGGGGCGGGGCCGAGGGAGTCGCGACCTGCGGGGATCCGTGCCTAGCCGGGCTCGTCGGGGGGAGCGGGGGGGGCGGCGGACGTACGGGGGGCGGATCTGGCGGAGGCGGAGGCGGGGCGCTGCAGCTCACCGCGGGGGCGCAGATCGTCGTGGGCCCGTCGGGGCTCATTCGCGTCGGAGGAGGGGGCGGACAAGGCGGGAGCGGCTGGCCCGGCGGCGGCGGGGGCGGCGGCAGCGGCGGGGGCTTGCTCCTCGAGGCGCCACGGGTCGCGCTCGACGGTCTTGTCGCTGCGAACGGCGGGGGCGGCGGGGGCGGGGGGGCGAGCTTCGAAGGTGGGAAATCCGGCACGGACGGCCGAGGCGAGGTGGCGGTGGCCGAGGGAGGTAAGGGGGGGCGCAGCATCTTCGGCGAGGGGGGAAAGGGGGGCACGGGCAGCGGAGGGGGGGCGCTCGATGGCGGCGGGGGAGCGGAATCTTCGAGCGCGAGCGGTGGCGGTGGGGGTGGTGCGGGCCGCATCTGCGTTCGAACGCGCAGCGGCGCGTTCGATGGGGCGGGACTCGCGAGTCCGGCAGCCGGCAGCGCCGCGGTGGTGCAGCAGCAGCTCCATCCTCAATGAGGGCGCGACACCCGGCGGGAGACGTGGCCCCGCGCGGAGGCCCGGCGGGGCGCGCGGCAGCGCACGCGCTCCTCGCGCTGTGTCTGGTCAGCGGGTGCGGGTACCGTCCCGTCGGGCTGCAGCTGCCGGGGGGGCGAAAGGTCTCGCTCGTTCACCTTCGGCCGGTGGATCCGTCGGGGACCGACGAGCTCGAGCTCGCCCCGTGTCTCTCTTTGGAGCTCGGGCGCGAGCTCGGCCGCCGCGGATTGCGGCTCGCTGCACGTCACCGATCCGACGCGGAGCTGCACGCGAGGCTGGCGCGGCTCCGGCGAGGTCCCGTGGTGCTGCGAGACCGACAGGTGGCCGCGGCGGGGCTTTCGCTGGCACTCGAGGTGCGCCTCACTGCTCCCGATGGGCAGACGCTCTGGCGCAGCGGGCTCGTCGAGGTGGACGCGCCGTGGGTCGTGTCCGGCGAAACGCTGGCTGCCGAGCAGAGTCGAAGCCTCACGTTGCGCACGCTCTGCAGGCGAGCCGCGGCGGAGGTGGTGGAGCGGCTCGAGGGAGCACTGTGACGGCGCGGTGGGGGGTCAATCCAGCAGCGAGGCGCGCTGCCGCACGACGCGGCCGGCCTTGATCACCACCTGCGCGTGGTTTCGGCCGTAGTGGTACGGCACGTGGCGGTAGTCGGGCACGTCGAAGACGATCAGGTCGGCGGGTGATCCGGGGCCGATCCGGCCGAGGTCGGGCCGACCCACGGAGTCGGCGGCGACGCAGGTGACGGCCCGCCAGGCCTCGTCGCACGTCATCCCCACCTGGGTACACGCGAGGAACATCTGCAGGGGCAGCGCGGCGGTCATGCTGCTCCCCGGGTTGAGGTCGGTCCCGAGGGCCATGGGGACCTGTGCTCGACGGAAGAGCTCGGCCCGCGGCCAGGGGCACCGGCAGGTCAGCGCCGCCCCCGGTAGCAGCACCGCGATGCTGCCGGCGGCCGCCATCGCGGCGACGCCGGCCTCGCCGACGTGCTCGAGGTGATCGATCGTCGTGGCGCCCAGGCGCGCACCGAGCGCCGCTCCGCCACGATCGCTGAACTGCTCGGCGTGAAGGCGAAGCCCCAGTCCCGCGGCGCGCGCGGCCACGAAGATGGGTTCCACCTCCTCGGGTGAGAAGGCGCCAGCCTCGCAGTACGCGTCGCAGTAGCGGGCCAGGCCTTGCTCCGCGGCGCGCGGGATCATCTGCGCGGCGATCTCCTCGACGTAGCGGTCGCGGGCGTGGGCGTGTTCGGCGGGGAGCGCGTGGGCTCCGAGCAGCGTGGGGACGATCTCCACAGGGTGGCAGTTGTTCGCGGCTCGGAGCACCTCGAGCAGTCGGAGCTCTCCCTCCACCTCCAGCGCGTACCCGCTCTTGGCCTCGCAGGTGGTCACGCCCCAATCGAGGAGCTCGGAGAGGTTGCGACAGCACCTCCGTTGCAGTTCGTCGAAGGTTGCGCTGCGCGTCGCGCGGACGGTGGCGTGGATGCCGCCGCCGGCTTGATGCAGCTCCAGATACGACTTCCCCTCGGCCTTCATGGCGAATTCGAGCGATCGTTCGCCGGCGAAGACGAGATGGGTGTGGGGGTCGACGAGCCCGGGCGTGACGACGCCGCCCGCGGCGTCCACGCGCGTTGCGCTCTCGGAAAGGTGGTAGCCCACGGGCAGGGGACCGGCGGGCAGGACGGCGAGCACGCGCCGGCCCTGGCAGAGAACCTGGGCCCGGCTCACGAGCCCAACCCCCATGCCCGTGAAGGTCAGCACCTGTCCCGCGTTGTGGATGAGGAGATCCACGCGCCCGTCGTCCGGGGAGGCATCGCGTCCCGGGAGGCTCGCCGCGACCTCGCGGCCGTCCGCGAAGCGAAGGCGTACGAACGCCGGACCGACGAGGTGTGCGCTCTGGAGGCGCAGGGCGCCGTCGCGTAGCTCCTCGGCCTCGAGCAGCTCCTTGAGACGGAAGACGCGCCCGTCGACGCGGAGGGCGGTGCCGTGTTGAACCAGGGCAAGATCCATGGAACCGTGCGTACTGCGCCGCAGGCAGGCCTGGCAAGCGCTTGCGTCCGCCGCGCGATCGGGGGAGCGGTCCGGCCCGCCGGCGCGGTGGATTCCGTTGACATTTCGAGCGTGTGTGTTAGCGTCCGTCGAGCGCTGGCACCGACTCGGAGCGCGCCACCTCGTGCGCGGCGGCAACGCGCCGCGGGGTCTGAGTGTGAAGATGGCCGACCGCCGAACGAAGGACAAGGGACCCGACGAGTCTGCGGTGGGGACGCCGACGGAGGTCCCTGCCTCCACCGAGGAGGGCGGATCTGCGGGGAACCGGTGGCTCGACTCCCTGCTGGCGCGACTGGACCGCGAGGCGGAGGGCGGCGTGGCCTCGCCGGACGACGACGAAGGGGGCGCCGGTTCGCGGAGCCCGAGGTCGATCGAGGTGGCGATCGACGACGCAGACGACGAGGAAGCAGCACCGCGGGGAGGGCTCGGGGGGGCGAGCGACCCCGCGATCGAGCTGGACGCGCTCGACCTGGAGCTCACCGCGGAAGGAGAGCCGCTGGGCGCGGACCTCGTGCTCGAGGAGGAGCCGCCGCCGTTGCCGCCCCCGCTACCGCCGCTTGGGGCCATGTTGCCTTCGGGGGCGACGGCTGGCGTCGAGGGGCGTCGGGCACCGGAGAGGGGACCGTCTGCTTCGCCCGGGCCTGAGGCAGCATCCTGGGACGAGCTGGCGGTGGAGGAGGCCGACGCGGAGGAATTCGTTTCGGAGGCGGAGGCGCTCGAGGGCGAGGTCGTCGACGCGGAGGAGCTCGTTTCCGAGGTGGAGGCGCTCGAGGGCGGAGAGGGGGACCTCGAGGAGGAGCCCACGCTTGCCCCGGCCGGCGACGACCGGCGCTACGCGGCGCTGCGCCACGCGACGGTGCCTGAGGAGCCGCTGCCGGCCGATGAGTTGGTGGTCGACGAAGCGTCCGTCGAAGACCACGGGTCGCAGACGCGTGATTTCGCGGTGGCTGCCGAGGGGGAGGGCCCACCCTCGGACGAACCGTTCGACGGGCCAGCGACCGGGGAGGTTTCGCCGCCTGAAAGGGGCGACGCGCCGGGTGCGTCCGAGACGGAGTCGCCGCCGGCCGGAAACCTGGAGATCCCGGCCGAGGGCCACGGAGAGCCGGTCGGGGCGGAGCCCGGCGCTGTGGTGGCCGTCGCCCCGAGCGCGCTGGCCCGGGCCGTCGAGGAGGCGACTGCCCCTCAGCCGGACCGGATGGTACGGGCCCTCTCTCTCGAGGCTGAGGCTGGTGCGGAGACGGATCGCTCGCGCGCCGCGACGCTGTGGCACGAGGTCGGACACCTCCAGGACGTGCGTCTCGGGGACGCGTCCGCTGCCATCAAGACCTTCGCCCGGGTGCTCCAGCTCGACCCGGGCTTCAAGCCGAACCTCTGGGAGCTGCGGCGGCTCTTCGAAGAGCGGCAGATGTGGCCCAATCTGCTCAAGCTCCTCGATGCGCAGCTACGCCTCGAGACGGTGCCGGCGCGTCGCGCGGAGATTCTGCTCGACCGCGGGTGGATCCTCGAGCACCGGGTCACGGACCTGCCTGCCGCTCGCCAGGCCTATCTCGCGGCGCACGACGAGAACGCCCTGTGGCTCGCGCCGCTGCTGGCCCTCGAGCGGTTGGCGCAGCAGCAGGACGACCTCGCGAGTCTCGCGCAGGCCTACCGGCAGATGGCGCGCTCTGCGCAGGCCCCCGAGCGACAGGCCGTCGCCCTCCGCGCGCTGGCGCAACTTCAAGACCGACTCTCGAGCGGGTCGGTCGAGGAGGGACTCTCGCTGCTCGAGGAGGCGCTCTCGCTGGAGGTCGAGCGGCTACCGATCCTCGAGCAGATGGAGCGCCTGGCGGCACGCGGGGGCCTCGTCGAGCGACGCGTCTCGGTGCTCGAGCGGCTGGCCACCGAGCTCGTGCGCACCGGCACGGAAGGCCCCGACCGCGCCGTGGCGGTGCTGCGCCAGGCAGCGCTCGTCGCTCGCGTCTCGCTCGGCGATCTGGCGCGTGCGCAGGCGCTGCTGGCGCAGGCGGAGAGCCTCCTCCCCGACGACGCTGGTCTGCAGCGCGAGCTGCTGGCGCTGGCGGAGGGGCTCGGGGATTCCGCCGAGCTCGTGCGGCGGCTGGAGGTTCAGCGTGGGCGAGCGGCCGACGCGGAGGAGCGGGCTGCGCTCGCGTGTCGCATCGCGTGGGCCGAGGCGCAGCGGGGCGACGAGGCGGCTGCCGGCGCGGCGATCGACGCTGCCCTGCGCGAGGTTCCGGGCTACCTGCCGGCGCTGATCGAGCGCGAGTGGCGGGCCCTGGCCAGCGGCGACGTCGCGGCGCTCGCGGAGGCATGGCTGCGGGAGGTGGAGCTGGCCCATTCCGGGTGCGAGCTGCGCGGCGGGCGCTTCGTCGCGGAACCGCAGTGGGAGGCCTCGGCGCTGGTGCGGGTGGCGGCCCTGCTGCACCGCCGGGCGGGAGATGCAGAGCGGGCGATCGCTCTCTGTCGCCGGGCGCTGGCCATCCAGCCCGGGTTCACCGCGGCCGAGGAAGAGCTCGCGGAGGCGCTCGAGCGCGGCGGTCGGATCCCCGAGCTGCTGGAGTTGCGCGAGGCGCAGCTCGCCCACGCCTCTGAGGAGCGGCGACCCGAGCTTCTCGAGCTGCTCTCCGAGCTATGCGCCGGTCCTCTCGACGACCCGGCGCGGCAGGTCGGCTACCTGCGGCGTCTCGAGGCGCTGCAACCGGCCAGGCGGTCGGTGACCTTCCGGCTCCTCGAGGCGCTGGAGCGCGCGGGTGACCTGACCGGGCTCGACCGGGCTCTCGCCGGCCTCGAGCGGAGCCTGGACGATGCTTTCCTGCGACGGGAGCTGCAGCTCCGGCGGGCCGCGCTGCTGGACGAGGAGCTGGGCCGTCCCGAGGAGGCGGTGGCCATCTATCGCGACATCCTTGCTGCGAGTCCGTCCGAGCCGTACGCCTTCGCCGCGCTCGAAGCGATCCTTCGGCGTGAGCAGCGGTACGCGGAGCTCGCGCTCCTCGTGCGCAAGGCCGCGGACGATGCAACGGGACCCCGTCGCGTGGCGTTCCTGCGGCAACTCGGAGAGCTCTACAGCCGCCACCTCGGTCAGCCCGACCAGGCGGTGGAGGTCTACAGCCGCCTCCTTCTCGAAGAGCCGGGGGAGCGGGCCGCCGGCCGGGACCTCTACCGCGTGGCCCTCGAGGCCGACGACCGGAGCACGCTGCTGGAGGTCCTCGAGGCGCGACTCGAGGGGGCCCACGACGCCGGGGAACGAGCCGGGCTCGCGCTCAGGCTCGCCGAGCTCCACGCGGCGGCCGGGCGCCTCGACCGCGCCGACGAGCTTCTCGGCTCGGCCTGCCGGAGCGACTCGGGGGCCGCTGCGACCGAGGAGGCGCGTGAACTTCTGGCGCGGCGGTGCTTCGCGCGTGGCGAGTACGGGGAGGCCGCACGACTTCTCGAGGAGCTGCTCCCCGCCTCACCGGCAGAGGGGCGACGACTGCTGCTCGCCGAGCTCGCACGGCTCTACGAAGGTCCGCTCGGGGATCCGGAGCGCGGAGAAGAATACTGGTCGGAGCTGACGGCGCAGGATCCAGGGCACCGCGGGGCTGCCTGGGCGCTCGAGAGCCACGCCGCCCGGCGACGCGACCTCGGTGCCCTGACGGCGTCGAACGCGCGACTCGGCGAGCTTTCCGTCCAGCCGATGCGGCGGGCCGACTTCTTGTCGCGGGCGGCGCTCTTCGCCGAGCTGACCGAGGAGCGGGGAGGTGACGCGTCTGGCCTTTACCGCGCGGCGCTCGACGCAGACCCGACGGCGGTGGAGCCGCTCGTCGCGCTTCTCGGCCGGGACGAGGTCGATGCCGAGGAGCGGGCGACGCTGCTCGAGCGGCTGGCGTCGCGGCTGCCGGTCGCGCAGCGCAGCCAGATGCACGTTCCGCTCGCCGTGGCGTACGAGGCCGCGGGGAGGCTGCAGGATGCGCAGCGCGAGGTCACCCTGGCGCTCGATCTCGACCGCGACGACCTCCCAGCGCTGTTGGTGCTCCACCGGCTGACGAGGGCGGCCGGCGACGTCTCGATGGAGGCGCGGACCGCCTTGAGGCTCGCCGAACTCTGGCCCGATGCGGAGGCGCGCGCGAACTGGTATCGACGGGCCGCGGTCCTGATGCACCAGGCTCGCGATCTGCCGAACGCGGCGCTCGTGCTGCGACGCCTGCTCGGCTTGGATCCGCAGGACGAGCGTGCCTTCGAGGACCTCCGCAAGATCTGTGAGGACCTCGGAGACCACGAGGGTCGCGTCGCGTTGCTCGGACACCGCCTGCGGTACGCCGACCAGCGTTCGGAGCGCGAGCGCCTGCACCTCGAGAGGGCGCGGCTCCGCCTGGAGGTCGTGGGCGACCGCCGTGGGGCGGCCAAAGACTACCTGGCCGTGCTCGAGCTGGACGAGAAGCACGGGGAGGCGCTGCAGCAGCTCGCGCGACTCTACGACGAGGACGGGCAGCTCTCGCGGGCGGCGTCGTACTACCACCGCTACGCCGAAACGACCGACAGCCCGGGGCAGAAGCGGGAGCCGATGCTGCGGCTCTCCGAGATTCTGATGCAGCAGCGCCGCGTGCCCGAGGCGGTGGAGGTCTGCAGGGGATTGCTCGAGCTCAACCCTGACGACGACGGCGTGCTGGAGCGGCTGGCCAACCTCTACGAGGAGATGCGGGACTATCCGAACGTCGTGCGAGCTCTGGAGAGATTGAACAACCTGCGCAGCGATCGGGCCTATCGCGCTCGCAACTCGCGGCGCATCGGCCGCATCTACTGGCACGAGCTGCGCCGGCCGAACGAGGCACGGGAGGCCCTGCTGAGCGCTCAGGACCAGGATCCGACGAGCCTCGAGATCCTCGGAGACCTGAGGCAGCTCTGCAAGGCCACCAAGGCCGAGGACCTCGGCCAGCTACTGGACCGCGCCAAGGACGACGTGCGCGAGGTGCTGATGGCCGACCCTCTCTCCGTCGAGCTCTACGGCAAGCTCTTGCGGGTGGCGGAGTGGGACGAGGATCAGTACACGTTGCTCGCGACGCTGGCCGTGCTCTGCTACCTGGGTGCGGCAGACCCAGACGACCAGCAGCTCTACCGTCAGCGGGCGGCGCGGCTGGGTTTCGAACCGCGACGGAGCCTGCAGGCCCAGGCCTGGCGCGAGGCGCTCGTCGCCCCGGGGGCTCGAAGTGCGTACGGCGAGATCTGGGCCGCCATCGCCCCGTGCGTGCCGCGGCTCTTTCCCGATCGCGTGCCCGTCGACCTGGCGGCGTTTGGCGTCGGTCGCGCGGACCGTATCGACCGGCGGGTGGGCGGACCCGTGAGCTCCACGCTGGACCGCATCGCGCAGGCGTTCGGGCTCTCGGACTTCGAGATCTACGTCTCTCGCGCCCAGCCCGACCTGGTGGCGGGACTGCCGGTGGAGAAGCAGGTCCTGGTCGTGGGACATCAGGTCGTCGCGAACATGGGGCCGGCCGAGCGGTTCCGCGTCGGGCGCACCATCTCGCTGCTGCGGGAGCGTGCCCAGGCCCTCGAGGTGCTCGAGCGGAAGGACCTGGAGCTGTTGCTCGCGGGGTCGATCTTTGCCGTCGAGCCTGGAGCGAGCTTCGAGTTGCCGCGACCGCAGGTCGAGGGAGCGGCGCGCCGGCTCCAGAAGGCGATGTCGCGCCGGGAGCGCAAGCTTCTGCCGCTGGCCGTTGCGCGGTTCATGCAGGAGGGGGGCGAGGTGGATGGTTGGGTTCGGGGAGTGCTCGCCACGGCGAACCGCGTGGGTCTGCTGATCTGCGGCGATCTCCCTGCCGCGATGGATCAGCTGGTGCGCGATCCTTCCGCCGCGGTGGGGGCCCCGGGCCGCGCGACGGCACGGATCGTCGAGGCGATTCGTGCCGAGCCTCAGGCCACGCAATTGCTACTCTACTCGGTGAGCCGCGACTATCTGAGTCTGCGGCGGGAGCTGCAGCTGTGAGCCGCCCTCCGCGCAAGAACGACTCGCTGGACCCGTTCGCCGACGTGGGCGAGGACGAGTCGGGCTGGGCCGCGCTCATCGACGAGTGGGACCGTTCGCTCCGGCTGCCGGTGGCGACCCCTGCGGCCGAGGGGGGCAGGGCGCTCGGGACGCTCCTCGGCTCGGCGGGGACTGAGGGCGGCGCGTCTCGCGAGGTGCTGCTACCGGTCGCGGAGGCCGAGGGAGGAGAGGGGACGCCACAGGACATCGGTCTGTCGCTCGACGATCTGGAGCGCGCGCCCGAGGAGGCGGAGGCGGAGATCGAGGTCGAGGTGGACCTCGAGACGGGCGTCGGCTTGTCGCCCGATCGGGGGGCGGAGGTCAGCGATCGCCCATGGGAGGAGGATCAGACGCCCTTCGTGCCCGTGGAGGCAGAGCCGGTTGCGCCGTCGCCAGCGGCCAGGTCCGGAGGCGCCGAGCCCGCGCCACAGGTGGTGCAGCTCGGCGAGAAGGCGCGACCGGCCATCGAGGAGGAAGGCGCCTTCGATCAGCTCCTCGACGGGCTGGTCGAGGAGGGGCTGGCGGCCGTGGGCGGCGATCAGGTCCCTGGGCACTCGGAGAGCGCGACGGATGGTGCGCAGCTGGCGGAGCTGGGGTCGCTGGTGCCGGAGGAGGAACAGCCGACGGGCCAATGGCTGGAGCCCCTTCCTCCCGCTCCTCCGACCGACGAGCCGGCGCTTTTCGAAGAACCGGTCGTTCCGGCGGAACCGCCCCGGGCCCTCGTAGAGCCAGATTTCTTCGCGGACCTGCTGGACCCCGTCGGGTCGGTGCCCGAGGCATACGTCGAGGCTGGAGAGGTGCTGCCCGCGCCACGCGTGGTGGAGGCCGCGCTGGAAGCGGGCGGTCTTCTGCAGGGGGTCGAAGACGAGCGGGACGAGGGAATGGAGCTGGGTGCGCCTGCGCTCCCCGACGAACTTCGCCGCGTCCATCCGGAGTCGCTGTCGCTGCCCGAGCGCGGAGCTCCGGAACGCCCTGCCCCGGAGTACTGGCGCGAGCTCTCGCAGATCCTCGTGCGCTTCGCCGAGCAAGCGCGGAGTAGCGGCGCGGCAGCCAGCGCGCAGTGGATGGCCGGAACCGCGTGGGAGACCCTCGGCGAGGAGGAGGAGGCGACGGCGCAGTACCGAGATGTGTGCAGCCATCGTCCTCGAGACGTCGCGGCGCTCCTGGCTCTCGCGCGGTTTCATCGCCGAGCGCGCGACGCGAGCGGCCTGACCGAGGACCTGGGGCAGCTAGCGGACGTGTTTCAGGGCAGCGACCGGCAGGCGTTGCTCGCAGCCCGTGCGGACCTGCTGTGGGCGTACGGTGGGGATGACCTCGGTGCCCAGACGACGATCGCAGGGGCCGCGGCCGGCGAGCGGACACCTCGTGTCGCGCTGACCGAGGCAGACCTCGCGGCGGCGGCCACCGATCTCGAGAGTCGGGAGCAGGCCCTCGTGAGCCTGGTCTCCGACGCGGCCGACGCGCCGCTGGAAGACGCGCTGCTCTGCGAGCTCGGCTGGACGGCGGAGCGACAAGGGGATCTGGAGGGCGCCCGCGCCCGCTACGAGCAGGTCGCGGCCCGGGACGCCCGCGTCCCCGAGGCCGTCGAGGGTCTCCTCAGGCTCGCAGCGCGCGACGGCGACTCGCGGGGCCTTGCGGCGATGCTGGTCCGAAGCGCGCCGCTTCTCGGCGATTGGGAGCCGTACCGGCGGCGCCAGGCGGCCGTCCTGGGGCGTCTCGCGCGGCTCGGAGACGTGGACGTCAGGGGCGAGCTGGAACGAGCGGCCGCCGCCTCGCGGGAAAACCCCCTGGTCCTCGAGAGCCTGGCGGAGGTCCTGCGTCGTGACGGACGCCACCGCGAGGCTCTCGAAACGTATCGGTGGCTCGCGCGCACCTCGGCGGTGCCCGAACAGCGGGCGGCAGCTCTGGTCGAGGCTGCGTTGCTCGCCGAGGGACCGCTAGACGATGCGGCAAGTGCCGTCGACCTCTTCGGCGAGGCCGCCCTCCTCGAGCCGGGCTATGCGCCCGCGGCTGAGGGGCTCGCTCGCCTCCAGCTCCACGCCTCCGACCCGCGCGCGCGCGTCGAGGCACATCGCGCGGCGGCGCAGGCGGCCTTCGGGGCGGCACGCGCGTCGGAACACCTGACGGCCGCGCGGATCCTGGAGGGGGAGCTCGAGCAGGCCGACGAGGCTTTCGGAGAGGTGTTGACCGCACTCGAGCACGATCCGCTCGCCCCCGCCGCGCTGGCTCGGTTGCCGCGGCTCGGGCGCCGAGCCACGCGACTCGGGGAGGTGGCGACGGCCATGGAGAGGTCGGGGCTCGCCAGCGAGGAGCCCGCGCTTCGGGCGGACCTGCTGCGGCGTGCCGCTTCCCTGCACCAGAGCGCCTCTGCGGACGCGGAAGGAGCGCTGCGCTGCTACGGCGCGGTGCTGGACCTGGATCCCGACTCTCGTCCTGCCCGCTGGGGGGTCGAGCGAACGCTGGCCCAGCTCGGCCGCACCGAGGAGCTCGCATTAATGTTGCGTTCGGAGGCCGCGGGCGCGACGGCTCCCGGCCGATCGGCGTCCCTCGCCCTTCGCGAGGGATACCTGCTCTGGCGCCTCTCGAGCGCGGAGGCCGGGACGTCCTTCGCCCGCGCGGCGGCTGCCGACGAGGGCGACCCGCGCGGGGCGTGGGCGCGCATTCAGTGGCTGGCCGAGGGCGGCAACTGGCGCGAGGTGGCTGAGCACCTGAACGCGCTCGCGGATCTCGCTCCGGCGGAGAGCTCGGCGCGCCGTGCCCTCGTCATGCGCCTGGGGGCGCTCGCGGAAGGACCGCTCGACCGCCCCTCCGACGCCCTGTCGGCGTACGACAGCGCTGCGGCGCAGCCGGTGCCGGCTCCGGGCGCGCTCGATGGGCTGGAACGACACTGCCGGCGCCACGGCGAGCTGACGAAGCTCGTGGAGTGCATCGAGCGGCGTACCGCGCTCGAGACGGACGCCGTGCGCGTCGCGACCTCCCTGTGCGAGGCGGCAGAGCTCTCGCGGCGGGCCGGGGCCGACTGGCTGGCAGCCGAGGCCCGATATCGGGAGGCGCTCCTCCGGCGACCCGACGATGCCTTCGCCGCCGAGGCCCTGCGCGGCGTGTACCTCGAGAACGGGGCCGACCGCGAGCTGGCCGAGTTCGTCCGGGGGCAGCTCGCCGCGGCGACGACCGACGGGGTTCGCCGCCGTATCCGCGAGGAGCTCATCGATCTCGCCCGCCGCGCCGGTCACGCGACGGAGGTTGCGCGCCTCTGCCAGCAGTTGCACAGCAGTCACCCGGAGGACCTGTTTGCGCTTCACCTCCTCGCGAGCCACGCCTTGCGTCACGGCGATCGCGTAGCCCTCCTGGAGCTGCTGGTGAAAGATGCCCGGCGCACGCAGCCTCCCCTCGACGCGGCGGCGCTCTACCTCGACCTTTCGCGCTGGATCGAGCTGGGTGGGGGGAGCCCCGGCGCCGACGCCGAACGCGGTGCCGGGATCGACGTGGTCGCGGCGCTCGAGGAGGCGCGCCGGCACGACGCGGCCTCGGAGCTGGCGCGAATGCACCTATTGCACGCGCTGCGGCGGCGTGGAGCCGTGGCGGGCGAGATCGCCCTCTGCCGCGAGCTTGCCGAGCTTACGTCTGCCCCGGCCGAGCGGGCGCTCTGGCACCTGCGCGTGGCGGAGCTCTCGGGTGGGGAGCAGGGCGCCCTTCGCGCCGCGCTCAAGGCGCTTCCAACGCATCTACCCGCCATTCACCGGTTGCGAGATGCTGCGCTCGCGACGGAGGACTGGGCAGGGGCCGCGGTGGCGCTCCTGGCCGAGAGCCAGGCGAGCCTGGTTCCGCGGCACCGGCTCAGGGCCTACCTCCTGGCGGGCGAGATCGCCGCAGAGCGGCTGCGCGACGACGGGGCGGCGATCGAGTACTACCGGGCGGCCGTCGAACTCGACCCCGCGCACCGGGGTGGGGCGGAGGCGCTGGTGGAGCTTCTCGAGCGTGCGGGACGCTGGACGGAACTCGTCGAGCTGCTCGAGGAGCGAGGCCGGCGCACGACCTCCGTCCCCGAACGCATCGCGACTCATCTTCGGATCGCGAGGGTTGCCGAGCGCGAGCTGGGGCGTCCCTCGAGTGCGCGGGACCACCTGCGGGCCTTGCTGGAGCTCGACGCGCAGCATCGCGAGGCCCTGTCGGAGCTTGCCCGACTGGCTGAGGCGGACGGGGCCTTCGCCGAGGCCGCCGACGCGCTGATCCGACAGGCGCGCCTGGAGCAGGACCCCGAGCTTCTCCGCGGGCTCTTCTTGCGGCTGGGGAGCATCTACCAGGAGAAGCTTCCAGACTACCGTCGCGCGGTGGCCTGTCTGAAGAAAGCCCTGTCGATGGGCGGCGAGGACGGGCAGCTCGAGGCCCTGCGACGACTCAGGGACCTCTACGTGCAGCAGCAGGAGTACTCCGCGGCGCTCGACGTGACGCACCGCCTCCTCGAACGGGACTCCGACGGGGAGCAGCGTATCGGGTACCTGCTCGGGCTGGGTAGCATCTACGAGGACGGGCTTCGTGACGCGACCGAGGCGGCGCGCTCCTTCCGTCGCGCGGTGGAGGTGGGTCCGTGCGACCTGCGGGCGATCGGCGCGCTGTGCGGCTTCTACGCGCGGCAAGGCGACCAGCGCAGCGTGATGGTGCATCTGGATCGCTCGGTGGCGACGATGCGCGCACGGTTGCGGAGCGATCCGTTCGAAGCGTTCGCCTATCAGGCGCTCTTCCAGATCTTCGCCTGGCGCAAGGCGCCTGACGGCTGCCTCTGCGCCGCCCAGGTCCTGGACGCGTTGGGACACGCAGAGGGAGAACACCGGAGCTTCATCGACGCGCACGCCGCCGGGGTGGGAACGCCCGGAGGGGCCCTCGGCGAGGTGGAGCACGACGAGTGGATGTTCCAGCGCGTCATTCCTGGCGGCTTCCGCCAGATCTTCCGGCTGCTCAACGCGCCCTTCGCGAAGATCCGACGAGGCGACATTCGAGGTCACGGGGTCACCCGGGCAGAGCGGCTGGGCGCGGGGGACCACCCCGTGCGACGCATCGCCGCGAGCCTCGCGCGAGACCTCGGCGGAGTGGAGCACGAGCTCTACCTGAGCTCCGCGCAGCCGACGACGGTGATGGTCGAGAACACGGATCCGCCCGCCGTCATTCTCGGCACGACGCTCGTGAAGGAAGCGACCGACGCCGAGCTTCAGTTTCTCCTCGGTCGTTGCCTGTGGATCGTCCGGTCGGCGATGGTGTTGCCGACGCGCCTGCGCCCCGAGGATCTGGAGCTGCTCGTGGCCGGCGTCGTCCGGCAGTACGTGCCCGAGTTCGCGCCCCCCGAAGCTGACGCGCGTGCCCTCGGAGACGTGACGAAGGAGGTCTCTCGCATCGTCCCGCGCAAGCTACGGCAAGAGCTCATGCCGTTCGCCCTGGAGTGCTCGGGAGGAGGCGCCGTAGACCTCCGCGCGCTCGGTGGAGCCGTCATCCACTCCGCCAATCGTGCGGGGCTGCTCGCGTGTCGCTCGGTGCACGCGGCGCTCTCGGCGCTACGCAAGGCCGCCGGTAAGATCGATGAGCCCCGCGACCCGGAGACCCGGATCGCGGCCATGCGCGAGAACCAGGAGATCGAGGAGCTTCTCCGTTTCGCCGTTTCGGACGAGCACTTCGAGCTGCGGCGAGCCATGCACGTGGGCATCCGTTGAGCAGTGAGGGGGGCTTCCGCCGCAGACGGGAATGGTGGCGAGGTCATGGGCCGTTGATCCCTCTCGAGCTGACGTTGTGGTGACGAGGATGTACCCCCGCCATGGATGCCAGGTTCTGACGGCCCTCGTCATCGCCGCGGCCCTCGGCTGCAGCGCGAACCAACGGCCCGAGTTGCTGCCGCTGTCGCCGCAAGTCGCGTATGTGGGTAGCCGGCTGGACGTCGTGCTCCGCGCCTTCGATCCGGACGCGGACCGGCTGGTCTACAGCTTCGATCTCGCGGGGCTCGAGCCCGGCGAGCGGGCGAAGCTGGCCACGATGGCGGACGAGGCCGTCTTCAGCTGGGTGCCCATCGGCAGCGAGGTCGGCGTGCACCAGGCGGACTTCACTGTTTCGGACGGACACGCGACGGACCTGGAGTCGACGACCATCACGGTGAAGCCCGCCGCCGACGCCGACACTGCGCCGCGGTTCGTGCGACCGCTGAACAACGGGACCGTCCTCGACCTGGGCAAGCAGAAATGCCTGCAGCTGGACGTGGCCGTCGAGGATCCGGATACCTTGACGGTGCGGATCCGGCAGAACCCGGCGATCTTGGGCTCGCAGCTCGCGTCCACGGGGCCCAGGGCGGCGCAGTTCTCGTGGTGCCCCACGACGCAGCAGGCGACCGCCAGGCAGACCTACGTGCTGGTTCTCGAGGCCGACGACGGCGACCATCCGCCCGTGCGCAAGGAATACACGATCGTGCTGACGGGAGTGCCGGGTGTGACGTCCGACGGCGGTGTGAAGCGCGATGCGGGCGGGCCGCCGCCGGTGCTCACCGCGCCGTTCAAGCTGGACTTCGAGCGGGAGTCGGGTGGCTTGACGGGCACGGGCGACTGGCGCTGGGGCAAGCTGGCGTTCGTGGCGGGCGCTACGTGCGCACCGGCGACCACTCCGCCGAAGAGCGGCGCCTCCGGCAGCGGCGTCTGGGGCACCGTGCTCAACGACTGCTACACCGCGCGCAGCAATAACGCAGACCCCTGCGACAACAAGGACACGGCGGACGACTCGGTGCTCACCTTGACCTTCAAGGTGCCGGCCAGCCTCGCCAAGCCGCAGCTCTCCTACCAGGAATGGAACGACTTCATGCTCCCGTACGATTGGGCAGAGGTGCGGGTGAACAGCAAGGTCGTGGCCCAGCAGTGCAAGGGGAGCTACGTCACCCCCACGGCCTGGGTGAAGCGCACCATCGACCTCGGCGCTGTGGGTGGGCAGACGGTGGTCGTCACTTTCCACTTCATGTCGAGCGGCGTGGTGAATCTCTCGGGGTGGTACCTCGACGACGTGGCCGTCGGGGTAAACTGATCACGCCATGCCGTGTCGTGCAGGACCGTCGCATTTTGGGGGAGTCGCTCGACGCGCCGTGCTCCTCGTGCTTCTCATCCCCGGCGGGTGCGCCGGCGATAGCCCGATTGACCCCGGACAGCCCCCCCCGCCTGTGACCTTGAAGCAGGTGGGCCCGGCGGAGCTCTTGCCCCACTCCACCGCGCTCGTGTTGGGCGTGAACCTGGGCGCCACCGCGCGCCACGTGCTGCGCCTTCGCGGGGTGGTGACGAGGGGCGGGGTGGAGGCCCCGAGCGACCTCTCGTTTCCCCTCCGCGTGAAAGAGCAGCATGGCGAGTTCTCCGTCGAGGGGGACGCCTTCGCGACGCTCGAGGAGGGGCAGTTCGCCGGCTCGGCGGAGGTGACCTCGACGAACGCGTGGGGGAGTGTGACCAGCGCTCCCCTTCCGGGGGCCCTGCGCTTCCTGCGATACCTGGCGCCGGCTCTCGATGCCGTAGCGGGCGGAATGATCTTCCTCAACGCTCCCGTCAACACGGTGGGGGCGGGCATCCTCATGGGCGGGGGCGAGGGGCGCACGTTCGTCGAGTTGAAGGGCTGCTTTCTCTCCGAGGGGGTCCAGGGGGACTGCGCGACGGTGGGGAGGTCGACCGAGGCGAAGGTGCTCGTCGAGCCGGAGCGTGCCATCGACCGCCGCCAGGGGAGCTTCCTCTTCGGCCCGGAGATTGCCGGGCTGCGTCCCGCCCACTTCGAGGGCACCGTCGTTCCAGTGAACGTGCACGCCGACGGGAAGGTCTTGAAGGGGCCGGCGCGGACGGTGCAGTTCGACCTGCAGCGATCGAAGCTCGGCCGCTTCGACCAGAGCGTTGTCTCGCTCGGACAGTACCTGGACCTGCGCGGGGCGGGCTTCGTGGGCGGGCCGAACGGTGGCACCGCCGTGCAGTTCCGGGGCACGTTCACCCCCGAGGGCCAGGCACCCCGCCCCGTGACCTTCAGTCTCGTCCCCGAGGTTCGTTCGGGCGCCTGGATGCGCTACGTGGTCGAGGAGAAGGAGGGGCTCGGCGAAGGCGTCGCGGTTCGTCTGGAGCGCGGGCTCTACCAGGGCCGCTGGACACCAACCGTCTACCACGGAGGAGATAGCTACGTCGGCGCGGAGGCGCAGCTCGCGTTGCGGCTGGATCCCGTCAAGCAGGTCTGCTGGGTACGCTTCGCCGACGGGTGGGTCGAAAGCCTGCGGCTCTTCGGTTTGCAGGCGGCCGACGCGCGTCTGCGGGAGCGCGTCTTCGAGGTGATGCGGCGGGACTACGGTGGGCTCAACGTGGAGTTTCGCGACCAGGAGCCCACGGACTTCCGCCTCTATGCGCGGGTGGACATCACCGGGAAGGATCCGAACGCCTTGGGGCTCCTCGGTTACGACAACACCCCGGGCAAGGACGTGGAGAACCGGCGCCTCGAGGACCGCATCGGCGGAGTCAACGCGCAGACGCAGCAGGACGGCTTTCCGGGCTACGGAGGCATCTTTGCCGAGTCGATGCTGGGCTTCTCCACGCACCCTCCGCCGGGGCTTACGGCCTCGCCGCTCGCCAGCCCCGTTTTCGACCGCCTCTTCGACGTATTCCGTCCCGACGTGGGGGGTTCGGAGCTGACCTCCGGGGAGACGCTCGGTACGCCGAGACTACCGGACGCGAGGGGCTGCCCCGCGCAAGGACGCCCGCTCCAGGCGGCCTGCGCGATCCACGTGCTCGGAAACCTCATCGGGTCCACCGCGTCCCACGAGCTGGGGCACTCCTTCGGGTTGGCGGATCCCTACGGAGCTTCGGACACCTTCCACAACCCCGGTGATCTCCCCAACCGGCTCATGGACGCCGGCGGTGCGCGGCCCTTCGACGAGCGTGCGGAGCTGGACGGGAAGGGGCCCGCGATGTTCTGCGCGGACGAGTTCCAGTACCTGAGGAAGCTCCTCCCCCTGGCGGGGGCGAAGGATCCTGCGGGCGCGAGACCCTCCTGCAATTGAGGCCGGAAGTTGAACCAGAGGGGCGAAGCGGGCACCATCAGCGAGTGAACGATCCCGTTCCTGCCATTGCCGCCGCTGTTTCGCGTCGTCCCGTCTGAGCCTCTCCAGGGTTGCTGCGATGCGTGTCTGTCCCCGTTGCCGAGCGCCATTTCCCCCGGGGGCGAACTTCTGTCCGCACGATGGCCACCATCTGGAGGATCTCTTCGCGCACGAGGATCCCGAGGCAGATCGTTTCATCGGCAAGGTCCTGGACGAGCGTTATCAGGTCGAGGACAGGCTGGGCCAGGGCGGCATGGGCATGGTCTACGCCGCCCGCCACGTGGTGATCGACAAGCCCGTCGCGATCAAGATCCTGCGCCACGAGTATTGCCGCGACCCGGGGCTGGTTGAGCGCTTCATCCGCGAGGCGAGGGCCGCCTCGCGTATCGGCCATCCGAACATCGTGGACGTGACGGACTTCGGCCGGCTCGCAGACGGCCACATCTACTTCGTGATGGAGTACCTCGTCGGCACCACGCTGGCGCGCGAGATCCGCGAGCAGAAGGTCCTCCCGCTGGAGCGCGTGGTCGACCTCGCGACTCAGATCTGCAACGGGCTCGGCGCGGCGCACGCCAAGGGGATCGTCCACCGCGACCTGAAGCCCGAGAACGTGTTCATCATCAACCCATCGAACTCGGCGATCCTCGACGAGGCGGGGGGAGTTCGGCAGGACTTCGTCAAGATCCTGGACTTCGGCATCGCGAAGATCAGCTGGGGACCCGGGACGCGCCTCACGAAGGTGGGGAGCATCTTCGGGACGCCGCAGTACATGTCCCCCGAGCAGGCGGCCGGCCAGGATGCCGACCACCGAGGAGACGTCTATTCGCTGGGGTGCATCATCTACGAGATGGTCACGGGCGAGGTTCCTTTCACCGCTGATACGTTCATGGGGACGCTCACCAAGCACCTCTTCGAGGCGCCGCTTCGCCCGCGCGAGCTTCGCCCCGACCTCAACATCCCGGAGCCGGTCGAGCGGCTCATCCTCACCGCCCTCGCGAAGGATCCGGGTGACCGGTACTCCTCCGTGGCGGCGCTGGCGGCTGCGCTGCAGGAGTGCGCCCCGGTGCGCGTCGATATCCCTCCGGACGCGACTTTTCCGCCGGGTCAGACGGGGCTCCTCGTTCTTCCGCCCTCGCCGCCCGTGCCGCCCGAGACTTCACCCGCGAGCGGGAGCGTGCCCGTGGGGCGTCCGTTGCCGCCGCCGAGGGCGCACGGCGACACGACCGAGGGAGTCTCGCCCTACCGCGAGCGAAAGGGGAAGAAGGGGCTCGCGGCGGGGATTCTGCTCGGCACGGTTTTCCTGCTCGTTCTCGGTGGGCTCCTGGTCTGGGCGCGGCAGCGACGCCCCGTGGAGCGCGACGGGACGTTGCCGACGGAAGGGGATGCGCG
This sequence comes from Deltaproteobacteria bacterium, assembly GCA_020848905.1. Classification (NCBI taxonomy): domain Bacteria; kingdom Pseudomonadati; phylum Myxococcota; class Myxococcia; species Deltaproteobacteria bacterium. The sequence goes on along the minus strand of JADLHG010000011.1, from coordinate 2,854 downwards.
CGTGGCGGGCGGCGCGGCTGCGGGCGCGTCGAAGCTCCGCGACGGGGCGCCGGGCGTCGATCGCGGGGATCAGCGTCCGACGACGGCGGAGCAGTTCGTCGAGGTCACGCTGACCTCCGTTCCCGCGGGAGCGCAGGTTTTCGAGCGCGGGCGACCGCTCGGCGTTGCGCCTCTGAAGCAACGTCTTCGCCCCGGGACACGCCGCACCTTCGTCTTTCGGCTACGAGGGCATCGCGAGGTGGCGCAACCGGTCCTAGGTCCCGAGGTGAGCCAGGTGATCACGGTCGTGCTCTCGCGCGTGGGGTCGCGCGTGCGACCGCGACGGCTCTGGCTTGGAGCACCGGACGGCGGGCCACGCATCGACGAGCTGCGCAACCCGTACGACGCCCGCGCGCGCTAGCACGGACCGCATCGCGTCGCCCGCAGCCTGCTGGCTTGCCCCCCGGCGGCGTGATACCATTGGCCCGAACATGGCCAGGGACAGGGATTCAGGGTACGACGGGCCTCCGCAGCTGGCGGGACCCGCGCGCGGCCAATCGACGCGCTTCGGTTCCGCTCCGCCGCACGAGGGGAGCGGGGTGGGTCCTCTGCCCGCCGCCGATCCGAACGAGGACCACGGGCTCTCCATTCTGGGTGAGATCGCCGAGGACCCCGGGCTGGTCGGGCAGGTCGTCGCCGGCCGCTACCGCGTGCTCAAGAAGATGGGCGAAGGAGGAATGGGGACCGTCTATCTGGCGGAGCACATGGCCATCGAGAAGAAGGTGGCCCTCAAGGTGCTGCTCCAAGAGTACGCCCGGAAGCAGGACCTCAAGGAACGATTCCTCCAGGAGGCCAAGGCCGCGGCGCGAATTGGCCACGAGAACATCGTCGACATCACGGACTTCGGCACGACGCCCGACGGAAGCGTCTTCTTCGCCATGGAGTTCCTCGAGGGACGCGATCTCTCGCAGGTGATCCGCAAGGACGGCCCGATGGCCTGGGCGCGAGCCAAGCCGATCCTGCTGCAGATCTGCAGAGCGCTCGGCGCCGCGCATTCGAAGGAGATCATTCATCGGGACATGAAGCCCGAGAACATCTACCTGATCGAGCGGGAGGGGCGGCGTGACTTCGCCAAGCTGCTCGACTTCGGCATCGCCAAGGTGGCGGGCGTGGGGGACAGCGAGCGACGGTTGACCCGTACCGGCATGATCTTCGGGACCCCGGAGTACATGTCCCCCGAGCAGGCCCAAGGCCACAAGCCGGACCATCGCGTGGACATCTATGCGGTGGGCGTGATCATGTACGAGATGCTGACCGGTGAGGTGCCGTTCAAGGCCGACACCTTCATGGGCATCCTCACCAAGCACATCTTCGAGCAGCCTGTCCCGCCCACCAAGCTGAAGCCTACCCTCGGCATCCCCGGCGAGGTCGAGGCCATCGTGCTAAAGGCGATGTCCAAGGATCGCGAGGAGCGCTTCCGCTCCATGGCCGAGATGGCCGCCGCGATCGCCCAGGCCTCGGGGCGGATGACGCGACCGACGGGAGACAGCCAGGCCGTTCCGCGGATCATGACGCCGCTGTTCACGGCCACCTCCATGTCACCGTCGGAATCGCTGCCGGCCCTCCCGGCCACGACCACTGATGTGCCGGAGGTCGTACCGTCGAGCCGCGGAAAGATCCTGGCCATCCTCGGCGTCCTCGTGGTGCTGGGCGGAGGCGTCGCGGCCTGGGCGCTCTGGCCGCCGCGATCGGCCGGCCCGGAGGGGCGTGGCGTAGCGGGCGGCGGACCGGGCACGGGGACGTCTGCCTCGCGCGCTGACGCTGCGGCGGGCCGGGAGCCGGGAAGCGGCACTGCCGTCGCGTCTGGACACGCCGACGCACGCGCAGCGGTGGTGCCCTCGGAAAAGACCCTGGATGTCACGGTCGACTCCACTCCGCAGCAGGCGGAGATCTACATGGGTGAGACGAGCCTGGGTCTGACGCCGAAGCTCGTGCGCCTTCCGCTCACCGAGGGGGCGCGGAGTATCATGCTGACGCTGCGCAAGAAGGGCTACCTCGAGCGGAAAGTCGTCGTGGCGCTCGCCGACCGCGGGAAGACGATCGCGCCGACGCTGGCCGAGGAGAAACACTCGGGGCGCACGCGCCCGCGGGATCCCGGCCGCCAGAAGACGCGCCCCAGCACGCCCTCGACCGACCCCAAGCCGGGGACAGGCGAGGGGATCAAGCGCACCAACGACCTGATGAATCCGTTCGAGTAGGGGCCCACCGCGCGCCGTGGCGTGCGGCGAGGCCCGTCGTGCGTCGGGGGGGTTTAGCTCTTCGCGCGTTCGACGCGCAACGTGCGGTCGTTGAGGGTCTTGCCGCTCACCCGCTCGAGGACGCGGTCGGCGGCGTCTGGAACCACGTTGACGAAGGTGTACCGGTCCCGAACGTCCACGCGGACTATCTCCGCAGCCTCCAGCTGTCCGTCGGACACGATGAAACGCGACAGCTCATCGGCGCGAACGCCTTGGCGCCGACCGAGATTGAGGAACAGCCTGACGACGTTGGCGTCTTCGACCTCCGGGGGCTCCGTTTCGCCTCGGGCCGAGCCCTGTCCCTCGCGCGTGGGGCCGTCCAGGGTCTCGTAGTACTCCACGTCCCCCTCGCTCGTGACGATGGCGTCACGGTCGTCGGCGCCGCTCCGGCTGCGGCTGCGACGCGTCTTTCTCCCGGCGTCGGTCCCGACCTCTCGCTCCTCTGCCGCAGCGCGCAGGCCGGCCTCCTCTTCCGGCGCGACGCGCGGAGCGCCCACGTCGTCCGGCCGTTCGTCCGTTCGTGCCTCTGCCGGTGGGCGTTGCCCGTTACGCTCGCCTCGCCGGCCGTCTCGGCCGCT
>JADLHG010000010.1 GCA_020848905.1 Deltaproteobacteria bacterium | reverse complement strand
CGCTCGTCGCGCTTGCCGCACGCAGGGAGCGCGCAGAGGGCGAGGAGGAGCAGGGCCGAGGCGTATGGAGCTCGAGGGGACGCGATGGCTGATCTTGGGTGCGGCCGACGGAGCTTGTCAACGCGCGTCGCCGCGGGCGTGGTGGGAGCGCTGGCCTGGGTCCTGGCCTGGGTCGGGTGCGCGACGCGTCCGGCGGAGGTGGCCGAGGAGGCTCCGGCCCTGCACCGCGCCGCCGCGCGCGGAGAGCTCGCCCCCCTGCGCGAGGCGGAGACGAGAGCGCTCGGCGCCGGCGGGCCGCACGGCTTCACCCCGCTCCACTACGCCGCGATCCACGGGCAGGCTGCCGTGGCGGACCTGCTGCTCCGACGGGGTGCGCCCCTCGAGGCGCGGGACGAGGCGGGCATGACGCCGCTCCACTGGGCGGCGCGCAAGGGGAGGCGCGAGGTGGTGTCGCTCCTCTTGTCGCGGGATGCGAGCGTGCAGGCGCGGAACCGGTTTCTCATGACGCCGCTCCACGAGGCGAGCACCGAGGCGGTGGCGGAGCTCCTGCTGCGTCGAGGGGCCCGACTCGACGCGCAGGACGTGGACGGGATGACGCCGCTCCACACCGCGCCGAACCGGATGGTGGCGCACTACTACATCAAGCGCGGGGCCCCCATCGAGGCGCGCGCGCGCGATGGGCGGACGCCGCTCTCCATGCCGCCGGCCGTCCGGCCGCGGACGAGGTGAGCGTGGGCGCGACACCCTCCTTCCTCGGTGGCCTCTTACTCGGCCTCGCCTCGGGACCGCACTGCTTCTGGTCCTGCGCGCTCGTGCTCGGCCCGTATCTCGTGACGACCGAGGGGGGGGCAGACGGCGCGCGTTTCGCGCAGCTCCCCGCGCGGGCGCGGACGCTCCTCTGGTACAACCTGGGGCGCTTTCTGGCCTACCTCGCCGCGGCGACGGTGGTCTCGGCGGCGGGTGCCGAGCTGCGGGCGCTCCCCGCCTCCGTCGGCGCCGCGACGCGCCTCGCCTCGGCCGCGCTGCTCCTCCTCTGCGTGCTCCGGCAGCCGGCACCGCTCTGCGGGGCGCGGGCGGGACGCTTCGGCGGGGCCTTCGGACTCGGACTGCTCCAGGGGCTCGTCCCCTGTCCCCCCTTCGTCAGCGCGGTGGGCCTGGCCCTCGCGGGGAGCTCGGTCCCGGGGAGCGCGCTCCTCTTCGCGGGGCTCTTTCTCGGCACGGCGCTCTACACGCTGCCGCTCGCCCTCCTCGAGCCGCTCGCCCGGTGGCCGTGGCTCAGCCGTCTTGGCCGCGTGGCGGGTCTGCTCGTCGCGCTCTACCTCGGGGCGACGGGAGCGGCGCTGCTCTGGAGCGCTCCCGTCGCCGCTCCGCGCGGGTGAGGGCGTAGGCCAGCAGCCCCACGCCGAGGAGGACGAGGGGCAAGGTCACGAAGAAGGCGCGGTTCGAGCTCTCCTGCGTGGCGCTCGTCTGCGAGGCCTCGGCCAGCTCCAGCGCGTGGAGCGTCCCGGCGTAGGAGCCGAAGTAGACGAGCGCTGTCCCGCCGAGCTCGGCCGCGATGGGGCTCGACCAGGTGCTGTCGCCGAGGAGGAGCGAGTCCCAGATCGGTCGGCCCATGAAGCGGCGGAAGCGAACCTTGCCGCTCGCCGCGGAGAGCGCGTGCAGGTGGTGGTCCCAGGCGGCGGCGAAGACGAGGGTCTCGCCGTGGTGCTGGAGGAGGGCGGGGCTGCCGTAGAAGCCCGCGGACGTGCGGTAGCGCCAGCGCTCGTGTCCGCTCTCGCCATCGAGGGCGTAGAGGTGGTTGTCGTACGAGCCGACGAGGACGAGGGGGCGTCCCTCGAGCCGCGCCACCGCGGGGCTTCCGTCCACCCAGTGGGCCGTCTTGAAGCGCCAGACGGGGCGTCCGGTGCGGGCGTCCAGCGCGCGCACGATCCCCTGCTTGGTGCCGAAGACCAGGCGCGGTCCATCGGCCGCACGATAGACGGCCGGAGCGCTCTTGATCGTAGCCGGTTCGGTGTGCGTCCAGAGTCGGGCTCCCGTCCGCGCGTCGAGGGCGTGGACGCTCCCGTTCTCGGAGGCCACGAAGACTCGCGGCGGCTCCCCGGGGTTCGTCGTCGCGGCGAGGACGGGGGCGGCGAGCTGGTTGTCCCCGAGCGAGACCTGCCAGAGGGCGCGGCCCGTCGTCGCGTCGAGCGCCGCCAGGCCGGCCGACTGGAGGTGGTGACCGACCGACTTGTCGAAGGCCCAGTGCGCGACGAAGACGCGGAGCTCGCTCCCCAGCCTGCCCACGGCCGGCGCCGCGAGGCGGGCACCCCCAAGGGTGGGTCGGTAGGGGACCACGCTGTGGCTCCAGAGCCGGCGTCCGTCGTGCGCGTCGAGCGCGTAGACCGACCGGTCGGTCGAAGCCACGTAGAGCACCTCGCGGTGGAGCGTCGGCGTGCCGTAGACCGGGCCCCCGGTGACGAAGCGCCAGCGCTTCTTCCCCGTCGCGGCCTCGAGCGCGTAGACCGACCGGTCGTAGCTCCCGATGAAAAGCAGCGCGTCGCCCCGCACCGCGCCGAGCGAGGGCGAGGACCAGACCGTCATCCCCGGCTCGTAGCTCCAGACCGTGCGGCTCGGACGGAAGTGCCACGACGAGGCGAGCGGGCCGCTCCCTCGGGGAAGCGCGGTGGCGGCGGTGTTCTCCGGGTCCCGACGGGCCTGGGGCCAGTCGTGGGGCTCGGCCCAGGCGGGGGTCGCGATGGGCGCGAGGAGAAGGGTCAGGGAGGCGAGAAGGGCGAGCGCTCGCGCGAGGCGAACGGGGGGGCGCGGGCCGCCACGCCCTTCGTTTCGCGGCCTCACCGCTTCTCGACGGAGAGCGGCGCGGCCGGGCACCAGGTGTCCGTGACCTGCATCGCGCCGCGCTGGCAAGCGTCCACGCAGGCGTAGCAGAACTGGCACTGGTCGAGGGCCACCTTCCCGAGCTCCGGACGCCCCGGCACGATCGTCACGGCCTCGACCCGGCAGGCGTCCACGCAGCGGCGGCACTGGGTGCAGCTCGCCGGGTCCACCTCGATGCGCTGCCGCGAAAAGCGATGCACGAGGCCCATCACCATCCCCCAGGGGCAGAGATACCGGCACCAGGCGCGGGCCACCACGAGCGACGCGCCCGCCAGCACCAGCGTCGTGATCGCCGAGGCGGGGTCCACGATGTCCATGAAGGCGAAGTGCATGGGGGAGGTGATCCCCACCTTGAAGACCACGCTGAAGAGGATCGCGCCGAGACTGAGCCAGCGCAGCGAACGCGCGGCCGAGTCCGTGGCCACGCGGGTCATCACGAGAAGGGGGAGAAAGAGACTCGCCGCCGCCCAGTAGAGGCTCGAGTCCTCGACGAAGAGCTTGCGCTCCTCGCTCACCGAGAAGACGAGGTAGAGAAACGCCGTGGCGAGGGGGGCGACCAGCAGCGCCGTCCTCGGGTCGACGGGGAGGCGGGGCCTGCGGGTCAGCGCCTCGCGCAGCAGGGCGAGGAGCTCCTGGATCGTGCCGGTGGGACAGATCCAGCCGCAGAAGAAGGGGCCGGTGATCAGGGTGAAGGCCAGCACGCAGACCGGGAGGCTCATCCAGAAGAAGGACTCGGTCTGCACCGTGCCGATGAGCGAGATGCCGTGGAAGGTGTTGCGGATCAGCCCGAAGACCCCGAGGCAGGAGAAGACCACGTAGAAGAAGACGAGGAGCGCCGAGACCTGCACCAGGTGCCGGACGAGCTGGCGGCGTTTCCGCACCGACATGACCACCAGCGTGCCGAGGAAGAGCAGGAGCAGCGAGAAGAGCTCCACGTGCGTGCCGTCGAGCGAGAAGATCGGCTGGTCGAGCGCCTTGGCCAGGGGGAGTGGGTTCTTCTTCAGCCCCTCGTCGGCGTGGGCGAGCCCCCCGAGCCCCGTGGCTCCGCCGAGGAGGACGAGGAGGACGACGAGCCAGCGCAGGAGGAGGGGGGCGGCGGGCGCGCATAAGAATCTAAACATTCTAGAATGTGACGACGCTTTTCCTTCGGCGCGGCGGCTCATCCCTCGGCCCTCCGACGGTCGCAGTGACCGGGGCGAGCGAGGCAGGCCTCGCCGCAATCCGAGGGGCTCGCGGGGCGCGCGCTCAGGCCGAGGAAGCGGGCCACGAAGGCGCAGTGGGGGGACTCGAGGAGCGCGTCGATGGGGCCCTCCTGCACGATGCGTCCGCCCAGCATCACGGCGCAGCGACCCCCGAGGGCGCGGGCTTCCTCCCGGTGGTGGGTGACGTGCAGCGCGGTGAAGCCGAGCAGCCCGTGCAGCCGGCGGAGCTCTTCCTGGAGCTCGAGGCGCGCGTTGTGGTCGAGGAGGCTCAGCGGCTCGTCGAGGAGCAGGACCCGGGGCTTCACCGCGAGCGCCCGCGCGAGAGCCACGCGCTGGGCCTCGCCTCCGGAGAGGGTGGTGGTCTGGCGATCGAGGAGCTCCCCGAGGCCGAAGGTCTCGACGAGCTCGTCGACGCGGGCGGCCACCTCCGGGCGGGGGACGCCGCGCACGCGGAGCCCGAAGGCGAGGTTCTCGCGCACCGAGAGGTGCGGAAAGAGCGAGCTGCGCTGGAAGACCAGCCCCACCTGGCGCCGCTCGGGAGGCCACGCGGTGACCTCCTCCCCGTCGAGCAGGATGCGTCCCGTGGCCGGGGCGTAAAGGCCGGCGACCGTGCCGAGGAGGAGCGACTTGCCGCAGCCGCTCGGTCCGAGGATCACGAGGTAGGCCCCCGTCTGCGCCTCCAGGTCCACCGAGAGGCGGAAGGAACCGAAGCGCTGCTCGACGGCAGCGAGGCGGATCACGGGGACCCCTCGCGGGAGACGGGGTCCCGCCGCAACGCGAGGGGCAGGACGGCCTGGCCGAACTGGAGCAGCACGAAGACCCAGAGGCAGACGAGGAGCAGGAGCGTGGCGATAGGACGGCTCTCGCTGACCCCGGCCTTCATGAATTCAGTATGCACGAGGACCGGGGCGGTGAGGGGGGAGCTGGCGAAGAGGACGATCGCGCCGAACTCGCTCACCGCGCGGGCCCACGAGAGGGCGGCTCCGGTGAGGAGGCCCCGCGAGGCCAGGGGGAGCGTCACGCGGCGGAAGGTGACGGCGGGCGAGGCGCCGAGGGTGCGCGCGGCGCTCTCGAGCTCGGTGGGGACGCCGTGGAAGGCCGTGCAGGCCGTCTTGATCAGAAAGGGGCAGGAGACGAAGACCTGGGCCAGGACGAGGCCCGAGAAGCGTCCGGCGACGGCGAGACCCAGGCGGTCTTCGAGGAAGGCTCCCGCGGGACTACCGGGCCCGAGGAGCGAGAGGAGCGCGATGCCGACCACGGACTGCGGCACGAGGATCGGTAGATCGACGAGCGTCTCGACCAGCCGGCGCCCCCGGAAGGGGAGGCGGGCGAGGGCGTAGGCGAGGGGGATGCCGAAGAGGGCCACGACGAAGGTGGCGACGGTGGCGCTCGAGAGAGAGACGAGGAGGGCCGAGCGCACGTCCGAGCGGTCGAGGAGCTGCCCGAAGGTGCGGGGAGAGTCCTGGATCGCGAGGTGCACCAGGGGAAAGAGCACGAGGAGGAGAAAGCCGAGCCCGGCAGCGAAGCAGCCGAGGAGGAAGCGCGAGGCCCCGGCGCGGTGCGCGCGGACGAGGAGCGCGTAGCCGAGCGCGGCCGGGATAAAGACCTCCGTGCCGTAGGGCTGCAGGACCACGAAGGAGAGCACGAAGAGGGCGAAGAATCCGAGGAGGTAGGGGACCGAGAAGACGCTCGCGTAGAAGACGGCGAGCAGGATGAAGAGGGCCTGCCGCTCGAGGAGCACCATCACGAGCGCGAAGAGGACGAAGTAGCCGAGGGCGAAGAGGCCCACCCGGCCGGGGGAGCCCCGTCGCGCCACGAGCTGCGCGGCGTAGAGGACGTAGAGGTTGGCGGCGTAGAAGACCGCATTCGTGGTGGGCGAGAGGACGCCTCCGAGGAGCGCGCCGAGTCCGAGGTGGGCGAGGCCGAGGGCCAGCGCCACCGCGAGCGCGCGGAGCGTGGTGCGAGTCCGGGCCGGAGCGGGGGGTGGAGCCGGGGACTCGCTCATGGCGCGGACGAGGGGTCGGCGCGGACCAGGCCGCGGAGGGGTTCGGGCAGGGGGTCGGCCGGGCGGACGCGCGCCGGCGAGAGCGGACGGAAGCCGCTCCGCTCGAGGAGCTTGTGCCCGCGGGGGCCGAGGAGCTCGCGCAAAAAGAGCGCGCCGAGGGCGGAGTGCGGCGCGTTCAGCGGGATGGTGACCGCGTAGGTGATCGGCGCCCCTGGAAGGCGAACGGTCGTTCCTTTTGGTCCGCGGAGGGTGGCCGCCACCCGGGCGTAGCGCGCGCTCTCCTCGGGGACCCCGAGGTTGTAGCGGCCGGGGAGCGCCACGGACTTCAGGTTGTGTTCCTCGGCGGCGCTCCGGTAGACGAAGGCGTAGTCGATGGCCCGGGCCTGGAGGAGCTTCAGGAGCTCGGCCTCGTGGGCCGCGACGTGCTCGGGGGCGCAGCGGGCCCGGAGGCGCGCAGAGAGGTCCGGGCCGGTACGAGCGCGACCGAGCTCGAGCTCCGCGAGCTGCCAGAGGAGGAGCGTGCGGTAGCCGAGCGGCGCGAGGTCGGGGCTGACCATGCCGAGCCGCACGTCGGAGCGGCTGAGGACCTCGGGCCAGTTCTGCGCGGTGAGCTCGTCGGTGTACCGGCTGTGCTCGAGGTGAGCCAGCACGAGCTCGTTGGCCGCGAAGTGCACCGCGAAGCGGGCGTGGCTCGGGCGGAGGAGCTCGTCGATGAGGCGGCCGTCGGCCACGGCCACGACGTCCACGCGCGCGCCGAGCTCGGCCACCTTGCGAACCGCGGTTTGCGAGCCGGCCACCTCGAGCTGCACGTCCAGACCCGGGTGGGACTGCTCGAGCTCCTCCTCGAGGCCGCCGAAGACGCGGGCCAGGCTGGCCGCCGACAGCACGAGGAGCTCTTGCGGGCGATTCTTGCAGCCGAGCGCGGGGAGCAGCGCCAGCATGGCGAGGAGGGACGAGCGCAGGGCCTCGGCGCGCCGCCGGGGGAGGAGGCGGCGGGTCGAAGGAGCCCCGAGCCGGGTCAGGGCAGGGCCTTGGCCAGCGCCTGCACGAACTCCAGCACGGAGGTCTTGAGGGCGTCCTTCTGGGCCACGTTGCCGAGGGAGGCGAAGACCTCGTAGATGAAGGGTCCCTTGTGTCCGAAGACCTTCCACTGGGGCTGATCGTAGGCGATCACGGCCGTGTCGGCTACCTGCGCGACGGGCTCGAAGATGAGCCCCGCGTTCGTCTCGGCGTCCTTCTTGTTGGCGTCGAACATCTTCTTCGCCCCGGCGGCGGTCTTCATCTGCCAGAGCTTGAGCAGGAGCTTGTGCCCGTCCTTCTTGTAGTCCTGCTTGGCGAAGCCCACCGTCCCTTCGGCGGCGTAAGGGGCGTTCTCCCCGTCGATGATCTTCTCGATGTCCACGTCGGTGTAGGCGGCCTCGACCCCCGCCTTGCCCGCGGCCGTGTCCTCCTCCCAGGCCGCGCCCGGAGCCGGGACGTAGTCCTCCACCTTCTTCGCCGCGGCGCCGTCGGCCTTCGCCGCCGCCACGTCGCCCTTCGTGCCGCCGTCCTTCGAGGGAGTCGAGGTGCTGCTGCCGCAGCTCGCGAGGAACAGGGTCGCCGCGAGGGCGAGGGCACCGCGCCCAGAGCTTCGTCTCATGGTAGGTCTCCAGTCCGTTAGTCGTTCAAGCGTCGCAAGCGTAGTAGACCGAGCAGGAGCAGGGCCAGAAGAAGCCCCGGTGGTGCCAGGGTGTCCGGCGTGACGGCGCAGCCGCCGCGGAGCTGCTCGCGGCCGTTCTTGGCGGGCGCGCCCCCGTCGAGGGTGGGGGTGACGAGCTGCGCGTCCACCAGGGGGACGCCCGCCTCCGAGCGGGGGAAGCCGTCGCCGAGCTGCACCGGGCCGGCCTCGGTCTGGATGAAGTAGGCATCCGTGCGCAGCGGCGGCGCGGCGTCCTGCGGTGGCGCCGCTCCGTCACGGGGTGGCGTCGTGCCGCGGTCTCTCGCGACGCCGGTGTCGCGCGGGGGCGTGACGCCGCTGTCGCGCGGAGGCGTGACGCCGCTATCGCGTGGCGCCGTTCCTCCGCTGTCCGGGTAGAAGGACACGCCCCCCGAGGCGGCCTGCCGCACGCCGGCCACGAGCGAGAGCATGTAGGCGAAGTAGAGCCCGTTGTACCCGTTGCTCTCGCCGTCGGTGGCGCCGGGCATGAGCACGCTCCGCACCGGTCCGTCGTTGCCGCGCAAGCCCTGGGCCGCGGCGCAGGCGGCCTGCGTGTGCGGCTGGGTCCCCGGGCAATCGCCCGTCAGCGCGGCGCCGGTGAGCACGTGCATGCCGGCGCTGCGGCACGCGGGGGGCACGGCGTTGTTCGCGTCGTTGAGCGCCGTGGTGAACGGATCGGTCGAGCTCGCCCCGACCCAGAGGTGCGCCCCCGCCACGGCGGCCATGCACTTGTGCGGCGCGCTCCCCTTGAGGGTGTTGCTTCCGTTGCCGGGCTTGAGCGCGTTCACCGCGGCCGCACGGGCGAAGTCCAGGTCCCCCTGGTTCAGGCGGCTCTTGCGGATCGCGAGCTCCGAACCGGCGCGCATACAGTTCTGCCCGAACTGATCGGTGTTGTCCCACGCCGCCCCTTCGGCGACGGCGCCGGGGCAGTCCTGCCCGGGGTTGCGCCAGGTGCCATTACCGGCATAGCAGAACCGATAGCCGAAGTAGTGCGCGGCCTGGCGGATCCCGCTGCGGCCGAAGGTCGGCTCCCCGCCGGGGAGCGCCGCCCCCTGGTTGCGGTCGAAGAGCGTGGCCGCGGCGAGCGACGCGCTCTGGTTCGGGCCGCAGTTGCCGCCGTTGCCGTTGCCGTAGACCGCGCGCTGCGCAAGCAGGCTGTCGGAGGCGTTCGGGTCCACGCGACAGTCCGAGCCGGCGAGCCAGCCGTAAGGGCTCGACGCCGACCGGAAGCGGACCTGCAGGTTCAGGTTCGTGACCGGGACGCTCCCGCCGGACCCGCCGCTCGAGCGGATGGAGAAGACGAACGGCACCTCCTGGCCGGGATAGATCGCCTGCGGGTTGCCCGCGGTGACCTGCACGGTGTAGCCCGACGCGGACCCCTGCATCTCCACGTTGACCAGCTTGTAAGGGAAGTTGTTGCGGACGTAGACGCGCAGGGTGGCGGCGTTGCTCCCGCTGATCACCACCGTCGAGGTTTCGGGCTTGACCACCATGCGGGCGGGGGCCGACCAGATGTTGTTGCACCAGTGCGCGTCGGCCGGGTGCGTGGCGAAGAGGGCGGCGGTTACGAGGCCGGCGAGGCCGGTGAGGCGTCCCGTGGTGCTCATGATGAACCCCTCGAGCGTAGCACAGCCTCGAGCGCAGCCCCGTTGACGGAGGTCAACCGTTGCGGGGCGCATGGGGCCTCAAGCCCCAGGGGGAATAGTGGCCACCGCCAGAGGTGCGAGGCGGCTAGAGCTGGGACGCGGCCTCGCTCACGCTGGGCACGCTCGCGGCGCGCTGCTTGAGCGCCGTGAAGCGCGCCGTCTGCTTGGCCGAGAGCATGGGGATGGAGTTCGCCGCCTTGGTCACGTTGGCGAGAGTGCCCCGCGCGACGGCGATGGCTTCCTCGCTGTTCGGCGCGCGGTCGAGGGCGGCGACGGCCGTCTCGGCGCGGCCGAGCGCGCGATTGAGGCGGCTGTTGAAGTACGCCTTGGGCAGCAGGTGCTCGACCACGGAGCCCACGACCCCCATTCCGGCGCTCCAGGCCAGCGCACCCGGCACGATCAGGTGCGCGTGCTCGGGCCCGAAGAGGGCCGTGTTGATCCCCAGATTGAAGACCAGGTTCGAGGCGAAGTAGCCCACCGCGCGATGCGCGAGGCCGAGGGTGCGCTGCTTGAAGGCCTCCTTGCGGTCGCCGCGCAGGACGGCCAGGTCGGCGAGCGCGTGGTGCTTGTCGGCCGGGCTCTGCAGCTTCTTGGTGGTGCTGAAGCGGAGGCCTTCGATTCCGATCATGGCAGACATGGCGCGCGGGGTGATGCCGAACTGCCCGCGCGTGACGACGTCCGCCGCGACCGCCGCTCCTCCGATCAGGATGGTGCGCGGGCGAGCCACGTTCTTCACGAGCGCCTTCAGGTAGCCGCCCACGCCGCCCCATCGCTCCTGCAGCACGGCGACGCGGTAGGCGGCGCTGGCGTTCTTCTTGGCCGAGGGGCTGACGCGCCGGGAAGCGGACTCCGCCGCGTGCGACGGGGCGCTGGAGATGGCCAGGGAAGCCGTCAGGACGGCGATTCCGAGAGAGCCGTGAAGGAGCCGGGTGGTGCGAAACATGGTGCAACTCCTGGTCAGAGGTTGTTTCGGTGTCGAGTGCGAACCTCGCATGAGCAAGAGTCCTGCCGAACGAGAGAGCCGGGTCGTGGCCGCTCGGGTCAATGGCTCGCGGCGTCCGGGGTGAAAGCCCCCCTAGCCGCTCGGGCGAGATCCCCTGGGTGGCTAGGTCGCTGAAATCATACGAGGCGACTGCCGACGCACCCGCCGCGCGTTGGCCTTCGACTGGCCCGTACGTTGCACAATGCAGCCTCGCACTTACGCGAGGAGTCGGTTCCCATGGCGCTCGGGGCTTCGCCTGATCAGCTCATCCGTCCGTCGGCGCGCCGCGCGCGGAGGCGCCGCGCCTTGGCCTGCGGAGCCCTGCTCGCGCTGCTCTGCAGCGGTCCGGCCCTCGCCCGTGCGGCGGAGGACGCCGCGAAGGAGCGCGTGCTTCGGCGGGCCGAGGCCTGGATCGCTCTGCGCGGCGGGAAGGAGCGCTGGCAGCTCCGACGGAGCGCGGTCGTGACGCCGAGCGGGAATCGACTGGTGACGGCGCACGCCCTCGTGAGCGGCTCGACGCGGAACGGGCTCGTCCAGCGTCTCTTCATCAACGAGGTCACCGGCAAGCTCGTCACCTCGCACCGGGTGCCGGTGCAGGTCGTATCGGGCGCCGAGCTCATGAAGCGCGTCGAAGGGGCGGGGAGCGCCTCTGCGCAGACGCTGCTCGCCTACCTGCGCGACAACGGCGAGGTCGGCGGGAGCATCAATGTGGAAGCCACGCTGCGCGCCATCTCGCAGCTCCCCAAGGAGAGCCTCCGGCTCTACAAGCGGCGGCTCGTGCAGACCGCCCGCCGGGCCGCCGAGCTGCAGCAGCGCAACCAGCAGGAGCGCGACCTGGCCGACTGGAACCAGCTCCTCGTGCGGCTCGGAGCGGCGCCCGTCGCGCCGTGACGGTCGCGGCCGTCAGTACCTCACCCGCGCGAGCAGGTGCGGCGTGAGAAGGAACTTGTCCTGGCAGAGCGCCCCCGACGCCGGCCGGATGCAGTCGTAGTAGCTCCCCGTCAGGTCCAGGTCGATGAAGAGGTTCTCGGCGTGCACCCAGACGGCGCCGACGGAGAGCGAGTAGGTCTGACTCGTCTCCGAACCGTTCGCGAGGCAGGGGTCGCCGGGCCGGCACTCCCGCGAGTCGATGCGCGAGCGCAGGCCGGAGCCCCACTGCAGCTTGTAGGTGGCGCGGGCGTAGGGGCGCACGCTGAAGCGCCCTTGCGGGTCCTCGAAGCGGCGACGCACCTCCAGGCTCGGCTTGAGCGCCCATTGGTCGTAGTCGCGACGCTCGAGGTCTCCCTTCTTGCCGAAGGCGTCCTCCACCGTGCGAATGTGGGGCAGGTCCCGGAACTGGTTCACCGACAGCGCGAGCTTGGCCCAGTGCCACCACCTCGGGGACCAGCGCCTGCGCCACTCGAGCGCCGGCTCGTAGACCGTCTGCATCGCCTCGATCGCCGGGAGGATGCCGTCGTATTGATCGGGACGCTTCATTTCGCGCACCAGGTCGAAGCGCGCGGTGATGGGCGAGGGATAGATCGGCCGCCACACGAGCTGGGAGCGGAGCTCCTGCCGCGTGCTGCGCAGCACTCGGTCCCGGTCCGAGAAGCCCCACCGCAGATCGCCGAAGAGCTCGACGAAGAGCTTGCCCGGCGTGTCCCACGAGAGGGTTCCGTAGCCGCGGTGGCTCTCGAGGCGGCTCGTACGCAAGAGGCACTGATCGGCCAGCGCGCAGTCGGGGTCGGCGCAGTCGGCCAGCCCGTCGCCGTCCTCGTCCCCGACCACGTCGCAGCGTTCGACGCCGCGCGCGACGGTGGCGCGGATGCGGCCCTGCGCGGCGGCCTGCCGCGTGTAGGTGTAGGCCCCGCTGAACTTGAGCGGGCCGAGGCGCTTCAGCCATTCGCCCGGGAAGAGGTCCAGGATCCCCGAGAGGCGCGAGTCCGCCTGCTGGTTGCGCTCCGGGTCTACGGGCGGGAGCGTGGCCGCGGCCGGCGCCCCGGGCTCGGTCGAGACGAGCGGCCGGTCGTCGCCGAACCAGAGGGTGCTGTCGAAGCGCAGGGCCAGCCCCCGCACGAACCCGCTCGAGGCCCCGGCGTCGAGCCGCCAGTAGGTGAGCTGATCTGCGAGCTCGCCGCTCGCGTCGAGCACGCCGCGCAGTCGGTGCAGGTCCACCGTCGCGTAGGCGTTCTCGGTGAGCGTGGGCGCGAGGCGCAGCTCGCCGACGGCGTGGTGCAAGACCTGGTGCCGGTCCCGCTCGTCGCCCGCGCTCCGCCGCCGCTCGTCGATGTCGGCCTGGCCGTGCTCGTAGAGGCCGCGCAGGAAGAGCTTCTTCAGCCGCAGCGCGCGCAGGTGCCCCGCGAGGTCCGCCTCGAGCGCCGAGGAGGCGCGCCACTCGAGCTGGCGGGCGAAGGGGTCGGCCCGGCGCAGGAGGTCGGCTCCGACGGAGAGTCGGGGCAGGCCCGCCCGGTCGAGCGTCACCTGCGCGCTCGCCACGTCGCGGCTCCCCTCGCCCGGGCCGCCGGCCGGGGCGTCGGCGTAGTCCTCGCCGAGGCGCGTGACCTGCCGCTGGTAGGCCAGCCGCACGGGCAGAAAGCTCGCCGGACGCACCGTGCTCTCGAGCCCTGCTTCGTAGTCGAGGTGGCTCGAGAAGGGGGCCACGCACTGGCGCGTGGCCGTGCGGCAGAACTCGGTCTGCCGTGCGACTCCGAGGCCCAGGTACTCGGGGGTGAACTTGCGCCCCGTCGCCGAGAGGACGAGGCGCGGGCCCGAGACGAGCAGTCGGCCGTCCACCGCCGCGCCGGAGACGTAGCCCTGCTGCCAGGCCTGACTCCCGGCCCCCTGCAGCCGTGCGTCCAGCCGGTAGCGCTTGCCGAGGGGGCGCACGTGCTGGGCGTGGGCCGAGAAGACGTCCCGCGCCAGCTCCTCGAGCTTCTCGCGCGCGCGGAGCTCCGGGTCGTCAAGGCTGCGCGTGCTGTAGTAGGCCAGCCCCACCTGGGTGCGATCGGTGAGCTTCAGATCGAGGGAGGCGCCGCCGATCAGGTCGCGGAGCTGGTCGGCCGAGGTGCCGCCCGAGGCCGAGAGCTTGCTCACGAGCCACCCGGCGATGGAGAGCAGCTCCTGTTCCTGGCTCGCCTGGTCGATGCTCACCTCCACGTAGAAGCTCCCCCGGACCAGCTTCACCGTCAGCCCCGCGGTCTGCTTCTCGACGAAGACGTCGTCCATCCCGGGGACCGGCTTGGCCTCGGGGAGCTTGCGCACGATGAAGATGGAGCCCGCGTTCTTGTCGTCCCCCATGTCGTAGATGCGTAGCGAGACGCCCGAGCTCCCCCACTCGAAGTCCTGCGAGAGCGTCTTGACCCAGCCGCGATTGATGAACTGGTCGGCGCCGCCGTCGATCTCGTCGAAGAGCCCCTGCTCGTCCTTGGCCCAGCGGGCGCGCCCCGTGCGCTTGAGCTGCCCGAGTGTGCCGTCGCGCGGCAAGAGGTCGGTCATGGCCACGGCGCCCACGTTCTTGCGCGGGATCTGCTCGTATTCGAGCTCTACTTCTACAACCCGGGTCGGGTGCAAGAGGTCCGTGTTGCGCAGCCAGAGCACACCGTTCTCGTGGTCCATGAAGTAATCGACGTTGCGTTCTAATTCGCGTCCGTCGAGGAGCACGCGCACGCTCTGCGGGATGACGTAGCGGAGCTCGCGCGGCGTGCCGTCGGGGCCCGGACGGCTCAGCTTGAGGCGCTTGACCTGGAGCGACTCCACGCTCGGACGCCGGAGCACCAGGCGGAGCGGCGTGCCGCGGCGTACGCCGGCGGTGGCCTGCAGCGTCGCGAAGCGCCCGCCGGCTCGCGGCGGTCCGGCGGAGAGGACCAGGCGTCCCCCCTCGAGCTCGGTGCGCTCGGTGAGGGGGCCCCCGCTCGGTTCCAGCCGCACCTGATGGCCGAAGAGCGCCTCGCGCACGAAGTCGCGCTCGAGGCCCAGGTAGCGCAGCTCGAGCTCGTAGCGCTGAAACGAGCGCAGCGTCGCCCCCTGGCCGAGAAAGAGCGGCGAGATGTCGCCCCAGTCGAGACTCCCGGAGAGGTCCACCTTGCGGCCGCTGGCGAAGGCGGCCCCGGCGCCGAGGCGCAGCGTGTTCACGAGCCAGTAGCCCTCGCGGTCGGTGCGCGGGGTGGCCGTCGGGCGGTAGGTGAGATCCTGCTTGAGCTCGGTGTCCAGCTCGGCGCTCACGCTGAGCTTGACGCGCGGGGGGGCAGTGGGCCTTGCCGGAGCCGAGCTGGGCGCGGACGCCGGCCCCGAGGTTGGCCCCGCCCCCCTCGGCTCTCCCGCCGTGCGGTCCGCCCCCGCGCCGAGCAGCCCCGTGCGCTCGAGCCACTCGTCCTTCTTGTGGTCGTAGCTGTCGAGCTCCCCCTTGCCGCCGAAGATGAGGAGCGCGCTGCCGGCCACCGTGAGCTCGCGCGCGTCGGTGGTGCTCAGCCCGTCCTCGGTCTTGTAGTAGGCCCAGACCTTCTTGGCCGGGTCGAAGCGGCTCAGGCCCTGCGAGGTGGCGAACCAGGCGTACCCCCCGGTGGCGGCCACCGCGCGGACCCGCGCGCCGAGGAGCCCCTTCTCGTGCCGGAAGGGGACCAGCACGTCGGCGCTCACGTCGTAGGTCACGAGCCCCTGCGCCGTGACCACGTACAGCGTGTTCTCGAGGCGCGCGAGGGCGAGGAGCGGTCCGCCCGGGAGCCCCTGCTTCGGGCCGAAGCCGGCGAAGGTGCGGCGCTGCAGGCTCATGCGCGCGAGGCCTCCGTCGCAGGTCAGCCAGAGGTCCTGCCCGAGCTCGTCCAGCTCGAGGACGCGGTCGCCGGGGAGACTGTGCTGCCTCGAGTAGAGCTTCGCGCTCCCGAGGGCGGGCTCGTACGCGGCGAGGCCCGCGTCGGTCGCGACCCAGACCGTGCGGCCGCGCGCGTGCACGTCGTGGACTTTCCCCGCGGGGAGGATCCCGTCGGGGACGCGCGACCAGCTGTTCGTGCGCACGTTGTAGTGGGCGAGCCCCTTCGCGGTGCCGACCCAGAGCTGGTCCGGTTCGCTCGGGTCGAACGACACAGAGGTGGTCTCCACGGACGGCAAGGGTGGCGCCGCGACGGTCTCCCAGCGCCGGGAGCCCTTGTCGAGCCGGGCGAGCCCCCGCGGGGTGGCTACCCAGACGGCACGAGGGGTGAGCTCCAGGTCGTTCACCACGGGGGAGGGGAGCCCCGACCGCTCGTCGGTGCGCTTCCAGAGCTCTCCCACACCGTGGAGCAGCCCCCGGCGCGTGCCGATCCAGGTGCCGCTCTCATCGGCCTTGGTGATCGGGTAGCGGCGCGCGTGCGCGGGGCCCGGGAGGGCGACGGCGAGCACGGCGACGGCGAAAAGAGCGCGGAAGAGCAGGGCGAGGCCTCTCGCGGGCGAAGGGAAAGGGGCTAGCGAAGCACGTCGTGGTGCGCGGCCAGAGCGTTCATCCTCACACGCGCTTCTTGATCACCTTGATGCGTGACAGGTCCGCTACCCCGACGCCGGCGGCCGCGGCCAGGCGCAGGTGCTCCACGTCCTTGGGCTCGAGGGTCTGCCCCCTCCACTTGGTGAGGCCGAGCGCGACGGCGTCGGTGGCCACGGGGTCTAGGCCGACCACGATGGTCTGCAGCTTCTCGACGGTTCCCGGCCCCTGCGGGCCGTTGTTCACCATCACGCGGGTGGCGTCGATCACGGTGAGGCGCGGAGTGAGCAGGGTCGAGAGGTCGGCGATCCCCTGGTGCAGGTTGATCAGCTCGTGGAAGTACTTCCTGTCCCACACCAGCCCCATCAGGTTCTTGAGGCCGAAGGAGACGCGCGACTCGTTGTGCTGTTTCGCGTTCGGGATGTTGATGAGCAGGTCGGCGTTCGCCACCACGCGCGGGACGTAGGTGCTCTTGAGCTGCTTGCCCTTCGGTACCGCGCGCTCCACGTAGTCGCTGCGCAGGTGCGCCGAGAGCACCTGCACGTGGCCCACCTTGGCCAGGGCTGGCCCCACGCCGCAGGCGGTGATCGACTGCGGGGAGCTCAGGATGTGGTCCACGGCGGTGATCTGCGCCGCCCCCCACTGCCGGCAGAGCTCCGCCACGGCGGCCGCCACCTCGGGGCTCGTGTTGTTGCCCCACGCGGCGGGGTTGCGGAAGGACATGTTGGGCTTCAGGGCCACCTTCTTCCCCTTCACCGCGCTCTCGAGCTCGGGGAAGACCTTGAGCGCCGCCTTGAGCATGGCCAGCGGGTCGGTGCCGCGCACCACCACCACGCGGGGCGTGGCGGCCTCTGCCGTCCCTTCCACGAACGGCCCGCCGAGGAGCCCCGCCCCGGCGGCCCCGGCCCCCATCGCCTTCAGAAAGGTTCGTCGGTCGAGCTTGCGCATGGTGCGTCTCCCTCCGTGCGGCGCCGCTTCGCTACGAAGCGGGTTCGAGCTTCACCTTGGGGCTACCGAGGCCCGCGCGCTCCGCGGCGGCGAGCCAGCCACTGCTGATCGTCTCGGTCGAGGGGCCGAGCCTCGGCCCCCGCGCCTCGTCGCGGAGCTGCCGTCCCCGCACGTCGAGCGCGACCGGGTCGAGGGCCGCGAGCAGGCGCGCCGGGGTGCAGTCGGGCGGGTCGCTCGTGTCCCCCTTGCAGACGCCGATCAGCGCGTCGAGCAGGTAGAGTCTGGTCTTGCCCCCCACCTCGGGCAGGGCGTTAATCGCCGGGATGGCCTCTTCGAAGCGGCGTTCTAGAACAGCCTCTCCACTTTTGCGGTCGTGAAAATCTCCGGGGTTGTCGATGAGACCGTAGACGTTCTTCAGCACCCCCGTGAAGCCCGCCGCCTTGTGGTTCTTCATCACGGCCAGGTTCACCAGGTGGTCCACGCGCCGGGTCACGATGTTGGAGAGGTGGGTCGAGCGTCCGCCGATGCAGGTGGCGCCGAGCTCGTAGCCGCGCCCCGCCCCCTTCCCCTCCGGGGTCTCCCAGGTCCCCTCCACCGTGGCGCCGAGGGCGCCGGGTCCGAGCTGGACCTGTCGGAGCTCGTCCAGGCGGCGGTCCCAGACGAGGAGCTGCTCGGGGGCGAGGCCGAGGCCGCTCCGCAGCGCGTCGACGAGGGCCTTGACCAGCGCGGGCTGCGTCGGAACGCGCGCGTTCAGCACGTTCACCTTGATCCCCACCACCTCGCCGGGCTTGTAGCTCGGGAAGAGGGCGCGGCAGGCGGCCCGCAGGTCGGCGGCGCGCGCCAGGGCCAGGAGCACGCGGGTGAGCGCCTCGCCGACGCGGCGGGCGTCCACGGCGGTCTCCGAGACGAGCGCCGGGTCGTGGAGCTCGACCACGCGCCCCGCGTTCGGGCCGAGGGCGGGGAGGGCGCGGGCCGGGCTCTCCCCGCAGGGAGCGACGGCCTCCCCCTTCCAGAGGCCGTCCACGTCGGGGAGGCAGCCGGTGAGCGCGGCGGCGCCGAGGGCCGCTCCCCCCTGCAGGAAGCGGCGGCGGGACGGGCCCCGGGAGGGGGACGAGCTCGGGGGCCTGCGGGAGGTCATGACGGTGCGCGCCTCCTCCTCAATAGGACCGGATCAGCATGCGGTTGTCGAGCGAGCGGCTCTCTCCGACGCTGCTCACCCGGATCGCCGCCTCGGTGCCCACCGGACAGCGATACTGACAGGTGCCGCAGCCGATGCAGCGCTCGGGGTCGAGGTGCGGGAGCTGCACCTTCACGGTGCTCCCGTCGCGACGCTTGACCTCGGCGTCCTCGAGCCAGATGGCCTTCGGCGAGGTGGGGCAGACCTCCTCGCAGACGATGCAGGGGGTGGCCATGGACCAGGGGAGGCAGCGCCCGCGGTCGTAGAAGGCGGTGCCGAGCTTGAGCGGCTCGCTGTAGGGGGGCTCTCCGCTGCGCTCGGCCGCGGTGACCGGGCGGATCGCCCCCGTCGGGCAGACCTGGCTGCAGAGCGTGCACTCGTGGCTGCAGAAGCCCTGGTCGTAGCGCAGGATGGGGCTCCAGAGCCCCTCGAGCCCCGCCTGCAGGCCCGCGGGCTGGAGCACGCTCGTCGGACAGGCGCGCATGCAGAGGCCGCACTTCACGCACTTCGCGGCAAAGTCCTCCTCGGAGAGCGAGCCCGGCGGACGGATCACGTCGTGCGCGGCGCCGCGGAGCACCCCGTTGCTCGTGCGCAGCACGGGCAGGAGCGCCACGCCGCTCGCGAGGGCCGCGGCGGTCTGCCGGCGCCCGAGGTCGGGCGAGGCGACCTCGGTGGGGGTCGGCGGCAGCAGGCCGTAGCGCATCCCGCCCGACTGGGGGCAGGCGCTGAAGCAGTTGAGGCACATCACGCAATCGGCGAAGCGCAGCTTGCCGTGCGGGTCGCAGGCCCCGTGGCAGGCCTCGTTGCACTTGTGGCAGTCGAGACAGACCTTCGGGTCGCGCCAGACGCGAAAGAGAGAGAAGCGCGCCACGAGCCCGAGGAGGCCGCCGAGGGGACAGAGGGCCCGGCACCAGAAGCGCATGATCAAACGGTTCGAGAAGAGGAGCAGCACGAAAAGGCCGCCAACGATCCAGCCGTGGAGGTAGCTCGGCTGCTCGGCGTAGAGCGGAACCCCGGCGAGCTGGAGCCCGGGCAGGAGCGTCACCGCGGCGGTGCGCACGGTGAGCGCGATCGGGTCGAGGAGGCCGACCTGCAGCACCCCCAGGGCCGCGCCGACGAGCAGCGCGAGCAGCACGTAGTACTTGAGCTGGTAGAGCGGTCGCCATTCGTTGGCCTTCTGGCGCTCGCTGCGCTTGAAGACCGAGGGGAGCGCGCTGACGGCGTGGTTCAGGATGCCGAGGGGGCAGATGAAGGAGCAGAAGACGCGGCCGAAGACGAGCGTGAGCAGCACGACCACCAGCGCCAGGATCGTGCCGCCGAAGACCACCTTGCCCCCGAGCGCGGCGCCGAGCGCGATCAGCGGGTCCGCCTCGAGAAAGAGCCCCACGGCGTGGCGGTGGTGCTCGAGGTAGGCGTTGCTGGCGAGCAGGAGCAGGAGCGCGAAGAGGCCGAGGAAGAAGACCTGATAGATGCGCCGGACGGCGATCCAGAGGGGCACGGTGCTCTTCTTCGGCTCCTTCATGCGCCTATCCGGTCGTCAGCTCGAGGGGGTTCAGGACCCGGTAGTCCACGCGCCCGAGCTTGCGCTCCTCGGCCAGCCGCAGCCAGGCGAGGGCCTGCGGGTCGGCCTCGAGCAGGCTCGCGGCCCACGCGTCGGCGGCCACCGGGTCGAGCGAGATGGCCAGCGCGTCCCCCCGCTTCACGTCGGCGAGGCTCCCCCCCGTGGGGCCGTTGCGCATCAGCAGGCGCGTGGCGTCCACGACGGTGAGGGTGGGCTTCATCAGCGCCGCGAGCTCCACGATCGACTCGTCGATGCGCTGGTGCAGCCGCGCGCGTCGCCCGCCCAGGATGCCGTACCAGTTCTTCAGCCCGCAGGTCACGCGCGTGAGCGAGTGGTGCTTGGCCACGGGCACGTTGATCACCTTGGTGGCGGTGGCGAAGGGCTCGAGCACCGGCCAGCGCCCGAGCTTGCCGGGGATGGTGACCATCACGTGGCGCGCGCGGCTGGGCGAGACGACCTGGGCCCCCTCGCGCGTGGCGGCCTCGAGGATCCCGCTCCGCCCGAAGCAGCTCTCGGGGTTGTTCACCGGACAGTCGGCGACGAGGACCTTCTTCGCGCCGGCCTCGCGACAGGCGCGGACCACCGCGGCGATCACGCGCGGGTCGGTGTTGGCCGCCTGCTCGGGAGTGCGGTCCCAGCCCGCGTTGGGCTTGACCAGCACGACATCCTCGCGCGTGACGAAGCGGCCCATCCCGCCGAGTCGCTCGAGCGCGGCGACGACGTTTCTGCCCGGGTCCTTCCCCCGGGCGATGACGAG
Organism: Deltaproteobacteria bacterium; assembly: GCA_020848905.1. Lineage (NCBI taxonomy): Bacteria > Pseudomonadati > Myxococcota > Myxococcia > Deltaproteobacteria bacterium. Next base: position 24,684 of record JADLHG010000010.1, on the reverse strand, counting down.
GCGGGGGGTGCCGGCGGGAAGCTCCACGGCGTGGCTCGGCACGACGCGGTCCCGCTCGCGGTGCTCGCGCACCGGCTTGCGCCGGTCGTAGAAGGCCACGGCGCCGAGCGTGGCCGCCGTTCCGACGAGGAGCGCGCTGCCGATCCGGGTCAGCGCCTCGCGCCGCGTCGGGCCGAGGGGGGGCGCAGCGCCGTCCGGGGCATCGCGCGGCTCGCTCACTTGCGGCCCTTGCGGGCCCGGGCGGCGGACAGGGTGGCGGCGAGGTCCGCGCCGAGCCCCTCGAGCGCGGTCTCGGCCTCGGGGCCTTGCTGGTGCGCGGCCAGCTTCACGTAGTACCTGCCCGAGAGAAAGCTCAGGCCTCCCCCGGCGGCGTAGCCGTCCTCGCCGAGCTTCACCACCTTGAAGCCCGCGTAGCGCTCGGCGAGGTAGAGCGCCTTCGCCTGCGCGGGCGTGCCGAGAGCGAAGAGGTCCGCGGTGGCCGAGAGCTCCGCGCCCTTGCGGTACTCGGCGCCGAAGGAGAAGCGGAAGCCCGCCTCGAGGTAGGTCGGGGCCGCGCCGTTGATGCGGTCGAAGAGGGTCTTCGCGTCGTAGCGCTGCGCGGGGCTCGCCAGCCGCCAGCCGGAGCCGGTGGTCTTCGGGAGCGCGAGCTCGGCGGTGGCACCGCGCTCGGTCTTGGCCTTGCGCGCCGGCGGGGGGGGCGCGGGTCGACGGCTGGCCCACCCGACCAGCGCGGTGATGGCGAGGAGGGGGAGGAGCGCCAGGTACGGCAGGGCTCTCGACACGGACTTCATTATACAGGAGGGCGCCGGGCGGGCCCTGCGCCATGACTTGATGGTGGTCAACTCATCGGGTCGCTGCCCCGTGGAGCGTCAGCGGGAGGCCGCGACCGAGGTGTGTCTCGGCGCCCTTCCCGCCGCTATGGCGCGGGGGAGGCAGGCGTGAGCTGCCCGCGGAGCTCGCCGCCAGGGTTTGCCTGCGTGTGCACGTTGACGTAGGTCTTCCCCTCGACGATGGCACGCAGCGCTTCGGCGAAGGTCCCACCTCCGGAGAGGTCGGCAGCCTTGAGGGTCTTCGTGAGCGGACTCGCGAAGGAGGCCAGGGCCAGGGGGAAGAGCACGCCGCCGCTCGTCCCTTTCGCGCCCGCATGGATGTGGGCGGCCGTGATGTTGCTCAGCCCCGAAGCGGTCAGGGTCACCTCGATGCGACTATGGTCGGAGGGGACGAAGAGCGCGGCCGAGCCCAAGCCCGACGAGGTCACGGGCGGCACCTCCTCGGCTCCCGTGAGCGTGGCGGCCAGGTTGAGCGGGCCGCACTGCCCGCGGATCTCTCCGCCCGTATTGGTCTGGGTGTGCACGTTGACGTAGATGCGTCCCGTGAGGAGGGCGTCGATGACCTGCGGCATCGTGTACTCGCCCTGCAGGTCGCCCTGCTTGAAGGCCTTCTTGACGGGACTCGTGAAGGTCCCCGAGGAGATGGTGACCAGGACGGGGCCACTTACACCCAGACCACCAACGTGCAGGTGCGCGCCGGTGATGGTGCCGAGTCCCGTGACCGAGAGGCTCACCTCGAGCTGCGACCCGTCGTCGCTGACCGTGACTGTGGCCGACCCCGAGGCGGTGGTGGTGACCGGGGGCACCTCCTGGCCACCCGAGAGCTCCACTGTGAAGTTCAGCTTGCCGACCTGGGCGCGGAGGGCTCCCCCCGGCTTGGCCGTCGTATGGACGTTGATGTAGAGCCGCCCTTCGAGGAGCGCCGTGACGACGTCGGCGAAGGTGTTGATACCGGCGTTCGGCTGCGGCTTGAGGTCCGCGGCGACGAGCGACTTCTTCAGGCCCGTGGCAAGACTTCCGCTGGCCAGATCGAAGATCACCGCACCGTTCTCGCCGGCGGCGCCCACGTGCAGATGCGCCGCCGTGAAGCCCGTCACCCCCGACACGCCGGTGAACTCGACCTCGAGGCTCTTGCGGTCGGCGCCGAGCGTGATCTTGGCCGTGACGACTCCCGCGGCCCCGGAGGGAGGTACCTCCTGGCTCCCCGAGAGGCGCACCTGCCACACGAGGGGAGTGGTCGTCGCCCCGTCGGTACCAGAGGCTCCGTCGCGCCTGGCCGCACCGTCGGCCTTCACCCCCCCATCGCGTCCCCCGGCCCCGTCCGAGGGGGGCGTCCCGTCTCGGACGGTCGCTCCGTCCCCGCCGCCCGCTCCATCCCTGCTTGTCGCGCCGTCGATGACCGCGCCGTCCGAGGTCAGCCCCGCGTCTCGCGAGCTCGAGGTGCTGTCGCACCCTCCACCCCACAGCACCACGAGTCCTACCGCCCATACACGCCGCATGTTTGCTCCTTTCGTAAGGGTCAAGACAGTGCCGAGGGATAGCACGGCCCGGCGCGCTGGCAGGCTCCACGCGCGGCGCAAGACGCCTGACGAGCGAGAAAGATGGACGGTCAAGGACCTGCCCGGCGTGGCTCGCGCCCACGGTCAGGCGCGCCTCGGCCGAGCTTCAGGCGAGCTTCAGGCGAGCTTCAGTGGGCGGGTTCCTCGTGGACGGCGGCCGTCTCCTCGACGGCGGAACCCTTGCCACGCCGCCGCAGGCGCTCGGCCGCTCCCTCGATGAGCGAGTAGACGACGGGAACGACGACCAGCGTCAGCAGAGTGGAGGTGATGAGACCGCCGATCACGCATACCGCCATCGGCGCGCGCTGCTCGCCCCCCTGCGACTTGCCGAGAGCCACCGGGATCATGCCGGCGATCATCGCGGCGGTGGTCATGAGGATCGGTCGGAGCCGGATGGGGCCCGCCTGCAGGAGCGCGTCGAAGCGGTCCATCCCCTGCTGGCGCAGGTGGTTCGCGTAGTCCACGAGGAGGATCGCGTTCTTGGTGACGAGTCCCATGAGCATGATGATGCCGATCATGCTGAAGATGTTCATGCTCATGCGGGCCACGGCGAGCGCGCCGAGGGCCCCGACGAGAGAGAGCGGCAGCGAGAGCATGATCGTGAAGGGGTGGACGAAGCTCTCGAACTGCGCCGCGAGGATGAGATAGACCATCAGGATGGCCAGGATGAGGGCGGTGAGCATGTGGCCCACCGATTCCTTCATCACGTCTCCCATGCCGGTCCAGTCGGAGGTCAAGGTGCTCGGGAATTTCTCCTTCGCCGTGGTCTCGATCTCCTGCACCGCGTCGCCGAGCGCCTTGCCCTGCAGGTTGGCGAGCACCGTGACCTGGCGCTGCCGTCCCTGACGCTCGATGAGGGCCGGTCCCGTCCCGCGGCCGATGGTCACGAGGCTCGAGAGCGAGACGAGCTGACCGGTCACCGACCGGACCTTCAGGCCGAGGAGGGTCTCGGGGGCGCGGCGGAAGGAATCCTCGAGGCGCACGCGCACGTCGTAGCGGTCGCCTTCGGTGGCGAGCTCGGTCGCCTTCTGCCCCGCGATGAGGGCGTTGAGCGTCGCGGCCAGCGAGACGATCGGAACGCCGAGGTCCGCCGCCCGATCGCGATCGATGGTCACCGAGATCTCCGGCTTCCCTCCCCGGTAGGTGCTGTCCAGGTCCACGTAGCCGCTCCGCTTGCGCAGCTCGGCGGTGAGCGTCGAGGCGGCCTCGTTCAGCTCCTTGAAGTCCTTGCCGCGGATGTTGAACTGCACGACCTGGGCGCGGAAGCCGCCCCCGGACATGGGACTGATGCGGTCCACGGTGAAGACCACGCCGTCCTTCTGCGCCCCGAGCAAGCCGCGCACATGCGCCATCGCGTCGTCCTGGCTGAAGGCGCGCTTGGCCCGCGGCACCAGGTTGACCTGGATCTCCGCCTTGTTCACGTCGATGCCGACGGCGCCCGCCACGGTGGCGAAGGTGGCCGTCACGCCGGGGAGGCCGCGGAGCTTCTTCGACAGGCCTTCGACGTAGGCCGAGGTGGTCGAGAGGTCCGTGCCCGTGGGGAGCTCCACGCGGACCATGAAGTCGCCCCGGTCCTCGGGAGGCATGAACTCGAAGGGGACGAACTTCATCAGGCCGCAGCTACCGAAGAAGACCACCGTGGCGACGATCAGCGTGATGGCCCGGTGCCGGAGAGCCGCCTGCAGGATGCGGCGATAGGCGCGGTCGAGCAGGGCCAGTACCACCTCGATCCGCGACGCGATGGGCCCCTTCCCCTCGTGGGTCCTGAGCATGCGGGCTGAGAGCATGGGCGTGATGGTGAAGGCCACGAAGAGGGAGACCGAGACGGCGAAGGCCACGGTGAGGCCGAACTGGAGGAAGAAGCGACCGATCATACCCTGCATTACGGCCACCGGGACGAAGACGGCGACCACCGAAGCGGTGGTGGCCATGACCGCCAGACCGATCTCGCGGCAGGCGTCCGAGGCGGCCTGAAACGGCGACTTGCCCATCGAGACGTGCCGGTGGATGGCCTCGATGACCACGATGGCGTCGTCCACCAGGATGCCGATGGAGAGGGAGAGGGCCAGCATGGTCATGTTGTTGAAGGTGAAGCCCATGACGCGAATGAAGGCGAAAGTGGCGATGACCGAGGTGGGGATGGCCAGCGCCGAGATGAAGGTCGCGCGCCAGTCGTGCAGAAAGAGCAGGATGATCACCACGGCCAGGAGCGCGCCGAAGCCCAGGTCGAACTGGACCTCGGAGATGGCGTGCCGGATGTAGGTGGAGTTGTCGAGCGGGACGGTGACCTTCACCCCCTGCGGGAGGGTGGGCTGGATCTTGGCCAGGGCCTTCCTGACCGCGTCCGCGACCTGAACGGTGTTCGCGCCCGACTGCTTGCGCACGATCAGCGAGACGGCGGCCTGCCCGTCGAGGGAGGAATACGAGCGGGGCTCCTCCTCGCCGTCCTCGACGCGACCCACGTCGGCGACGCGGATCGCCGACCCACCGAAAGAGGTGATGGTGATCTGTCCCAGCTCGCGGGCCGTGTGAACCTGGCCGCGCGTCTTGACCATCAGCTCCTGCTGTCCGACGTTCAGCCGCCCCCCGGGGATCTCCACGTTCTGGCTGGCGAGGCCCTGAATCACGTCCTGCACCGAGAGGCCGCGCGCCTCGAGGCGCTGGGGATCGATCCAGACGTGGAACTCGCGCTGACGGCTCCCAACCAGGTCCACGCCCCCGACGCCCTGGATGGATTGCAGCCGCTGCTTGATCTGGGTGTCGGCGAGCTCGGTCAGGTCGCGGATCGAGCGGGGTCCCGAGAGGGCGAGCGCCAGGATCGGCGCGGCCCCGACGTCGAACTTGGCCACAACCGGTGGTTCGAGGTCTCTCGGCAGGTTGCGCACGGCGGTCGCCACCTTGTCGCGCACGTCCTGTACGGCCTGGTCGGCCTTGCGCTCGAGCTCGAACTGGACGACCACCTGCCCCACGTTTTCGAGGCTGGTCGAGCGCAGCACCTTGATGCCGTTGATCGTGCTGACGGCCTCCTCGAGCTTGTCGATGACCTTGCTCTCGATCGTCTCGGGGTCGGCGCCGGGGTAGACGGCGGTGATGGTCACCACCGGGAACTCCACGTCGGGGAAGAGGTCCACGCCGATGCGGGGGTAGGCCACGAGCCCGAAGACGAGCAGCGCTCCGACCATCACGGAGGCCAGCACGGGCCGGCGAATGGAGACGTCGGCGAGCTTCATCGCTTGGCTCCCTCGGCGGGCGCTCCGTCGCCGAGGAGCCGCACCTCGGCGAACATGCCGGAGCGCAGCGTGCCGTCGCCGTTCGGCAGCTCGGCGATGGCGGCGAAGCTGCGCGTGCGCGGGTCCACGGAGCGCACGACGCGCGAGATCTTGGCCTGGACCGTGCGCCCGATCGACGTGAAGCGGGCCTCGAGCGCCGTCCCCACCTGCACGCGAGAGAGGCCGTTCTCGGGGACCTGCACCTTGAGCTGGATGAGGTCCACCTCCTCGAGCGTCACGAGCCGAGCGGGGGGCATCATCGCGGCGTACTCACCCTCGTTGATCCAGACCATGGTGGCGATGCCGGCGTAGGGGGCCCGGACCACGCTGTTCGACTGATCGCGGCGCGCCATGTCCACGCCGACGTCGGCCTGGGCCAGCGCCGCCTTGGCCACGAGGAGCTGGGCGTCGAGGCGCTCGAACTGGCTGCGCGGAGCGGCCTGATCCTTGACCAGCCCGGCCAGCCGCTTCCACTCCACCTCGGCGGCACGCACGTTGGCGCGGGCGGTGCTCTGCGCGGCGAGCGCCATGCGCACCCGCAGCGCGAAGTCGGCCGGATCGAGGACCACCACCGCGGCCCCTCGCGCGACGCGGTCCCCCTCCTTGACGAGAACCTTGGCCACGGTGCCGCTCGTACGCGGCGTGAGCGTGCTGCGGCGGGCGGGTTCCGTGGTCCCCGTCAGGGCCAGGAGGCCGCCGGAGGTCCCTCCCGGGTCGGCCGCGGGTGAGGCGGTGCCCGGGGCGTCGGTCGGGGCCGACGCGGGGACCGTGCCGGTTCCGGCCGTGGGAGCGGTGGTGGGGGGAAGCTGCGCCAGGCCTTCGTTCTTCTGGCACGCCGCGACCCCGAGGGGAAGGAAAGCGAGCGCTACATATAGAATGGATGATCGCATTCGAGTCATGGGGCTACCCAGTCAGGAGTTAGAGGGCCGGCTCGCCCATGGCCTTCTTCAGCGCGGCGCGGGCGAGATACCAGCCGTAGAGGGCGTTGGTGCGCGCGAGCTGCGCGCGGGTCACCGAGAGTTGCGCGTCGAGGAGCTCGGTGGTGGTGATGGCCTGGCGGTTGTACTTCGCCTGCTCGATGCGGTAGGCCTCCTCGGCCTGGACCACGCTCGCCGCGGCGACGGTGAGGGCCTTGCCGGCCACCTGGAGGTCCAGGTAGGCCTGCTTGAGCTCGAGGTAGAGGCGGGCCTTGAGGATCGGCAACTCCTGCTCGGCCTGCCGGACCTTCGCCCGGGCCTCGTCGATCCCGTAGTAGCTCGCCCCCCACTCCCAGAAGGTCCACTTGAGCGATCCGCCCACGAAGACGGAGTCCTTGGGGAAGAAGAGGCCCTGCCCCTCGGTGTGCTGGTAGTTGGCGATGGCCACGACCTGCGGGAGCAGGTTCCACGTCGCCACCTGCTGGCCGGCGCGCGCGATCTGGACGCCGGTGTTCGCCAGCTTGAGCTCCGGGCGATTGCGCGCGGCGGTCGCCACGCAGGCGGCCAGGTCGAGGCCCAAGGGGGGCGGGGGATCGGCGAAGGGCTCCACGGGATCGACGATCGTGGCGGGATCGAGGCCCAGCATCACCGCTACCGCGCTCTGTGCGAGCGAGACGCCCGCCTCGGCGCGAATCACGGTCTCCTCCGCGCGGGCGAGCCCCACCTGCACCTTGAGGACGTCGTTCCGATCCACCACCCCCGCCCGCTGGAGCGCCTCCACCTGCTTGAGCTGCGCCTTGAGCTGGGTCACGGCGCTCCGCGCGATGGAGAGGCCGGTCTGCCCCTGCTTCAGGCCGATGTAGGCGCGCGAGGCCTCGAAGGCCAGAACCTGCCGCACCTGCTCCTTCCCGGTGCCGGAGGCCTGGCGGCCGAGAGCGGCCATGCGGTAGCCCTTGTAGGCCTGGTAGATGGCGGTGAGCGGCTGCGCGAGCGACACGTTGATCTGACCGGTCACCTGGTCGCGGATGCGCATGGGGGGGATCGCGCCCGCCGGAACGCCGGGGATCGAGAGCGCCGCGTCCTCGGCCTGGTTCCAGACGTAGACCGACATGTCCGTCGAGAGCTGGGGACCGAAGCGCCCGCGGGCGCTCTTGCGGCGGGCTTCGGCCTCCTCGATCCGGGCGTCGGCCTGCAGGGCCTGCGTGTTCTGCCGCAGCGCGAGGGCGATGGCCTCGCGCAGGTGGAGCGCGCGAGTATCGGCGCGCGCCGGGCGCGGTACGAGAAGCGCCACGCCTAGCCAGAGGGCCAGGCGGAGCAGGGTCACGGGGTGCGGCGTGCGGTATCTCGGGCGGTCAGGTTTCATCGGCGTCGTCGCTGGGGCTGCCCCAGGCCGTGGAGCAGCAGGTCCTTGAGGATGCCCACCTGGTCGGTGAGCGAGCCCGGCGCGTCGCCACCCAACCACCGAGAGACGACGGCGTTGATGGCTCCGCTCATGAAGTAGGCCATGGCGCGCGCGTCGCCGGGGCGGAAGGTGCCCTCGGCGATACCTTCGCTGACGAGCGCGGTGACGTGCTCAAGCATGCGCTGGTGACAGGCCTTCGCGATGCGCCCCGTGGGCGTGTTGGCTTCCCAGTCGAAGTGCCACCGGTCGGCCAGGAACCAGGCGAAGAGCTCGCGGCGGGCCTCGATGATGCCGAGCTGCTTGCGCATCAGGGTCTCGAAGCGCTGCTCGAAGGGGAGGCTCCGCAGCAGCGGGTCGTGATACGAGGCGTCGAAGTGCTCGGCCAGCCCCTCGAGGAGCCCCCGGTAGAGCTCCTCCTTGCCGGCGAAGTAGTTGTAGAGGGACCCCACGGAGAACCCCGCCTCGTGCGCCACGTCCTCCATGGTCGCGCGGTGGTAGCCCTTGCGCGTGAAGGCCCTCCCCGCGGCTTCGAGGATGTCCTGGCGAGTGCGAGCGATCGCCCGGGATTTTCGGTCGGGCGCCGAGGCTGGTGGGGTGGTGGCCTTCGACTTCGGCTTGCGGACGGTCGCCATGGTGAATGGATACTCTATGGCGGTGAACGCAGATTCAGTCAAGTGAAGATGGGTTCGGAAGAGTGTAAAGAAGTGTGAAGCGCGAGGTGGGTCGCACGCCGTACGGCCGGCAGAGAGCGTGGCTACCGTTTGTAGAACGCGACCAGCGGCACGCCGTCCAGCGTGAGGACCTTCTCCGGCCGTACAGTGCCGAAGGCGTTCCAGATCCAGTAGTCGTACTTGTTGAAGTGGAGCTCGTAGATCACGAGGGCGTGGGTCGAGGCCTCGATGGCCGGGAGCTCCATCCCCGAGTAGACGATGTCCGGGCGCAGGAGGCCGTCGCGGAGGTAGGCCCCGTAGCTGTCGTGGCTCAGGTCGTGGAAGTAGACGCGCGAGTTCCGGGGGAGCGTCTCGTTCATCCAGGGGAGGAGCTGGCGCGGCGCGTAGCCCCAGAATTGACGGTTGAGCCCGAGGTCCGCGCCGCCGGCCGGGCCGCCGGCGAGGGCGTTGTACTGCGAGAGACCGAAGGGGTGGGTGAGTGCCGTGCTCGTCGCGCCGGGGAGCGCGAGGAGGAGCGGGAGCGCGATGCCGGCCCAGCGCGCGCGCCCCTGATCGGCCAGCCAGCCGCACAGGCGCGCCACCGCGACGCCGGCGAGGAGCGCCAGAAAGGGGAAGGCGGGCATGAAGTGCTTCGTGCCGCCGAAGATCGGCACCTTCGGGTGGGCGATGAGCGCGAGGGGAAAGAGCGCATTCACGAAGAAGAGGAGCCCGGGGCGGGGATTGAGCCCGAGGCCGGGCCGGAGCCAGGTGCGCTTGGCCGGGAAGCGAAAGAGGTCCGGCTCGACGGGGGCGCGAAAGGCGGTGAAGCGCTCGAGCAGGGCGTAGAGCGGCGCGCGCGCGTAGATCAGCAGCCCCACCAGCCCGAGCGCCTGCAAGACGACCGGCGCCGTGAAGAGCGTCATGCCGAACGGGTAGCTCACGGGGAGCGGTGGGGGGCCCCAGTTCGTCCCGAGGTACTCCATGTTGTAGTAGGCGTGGTGCAGGTGGAATCCGAAGTATCCTTCTAGATGGGCCCGGGTTTCGAACCAGAGCCAGGGCCAGTGGGCGAAGAAGACCAGCGGCCCGAGGAGCGCCATGGCCAGGAAAGCGAGCGGCACGCGGGGGAGCCGGAGAGGGCGCAGCGAGAGGTCGGGGCGCACCACGGCCAGGTAGTGGAGGAGCAGCAGGGGCGGCAGGAACCAGGCGTTGTGCTTGGCGGCGAGCGCCACGCCGAAGAGCAGGCCGGCGTAGATGCCCCAGCGGGCGGCGGTAAGCGAACGTACGTACGCATACACCACCAGCAGCCAGCAGGTGGTCACGCCGCTGTCGAAGCAGGCCAGCTGGCCGTGGAAGAAGGCCTGCGGCAGGGTGGCGTAGAGGAGCGCCGCGGTCAGTCCGGCGGTGCGGTGCTCGAGCTGGACCCCGAGGAGGAAGACCAGCACCACCGCGAGGGCGTAGAAGAGCCAGCCGGGGAGGCGAAAGGCGCTGATCTCGGAGAGCCAGCCGAGCGTCTTGTGGGGCTTGTCGTAGGCCAGCGGGTGGTACTGGGCCCCCTTCTTGGTGCACTCGCAGCGGTGAAAGGCTCGCCAGGAGAAGGCGAAGAGCGTCTTGAAGAGGACGGGGTGCTCGTTGTTCGTCCCCCAGTAGCGGCCAATGGAGGCCGGGGTGAAGGAGGCCTTGAAGCGACCGGCCTTCAGGTTGTCCCCGAGCTCGGCGAACCAGCCCCAGTAGTGTTCGGCGGCCTGGAAGTAGGTCCCCTCGTCGCGCATCACGCCCTGGTCGCGCTGCGCCAGGCCGAGGGCCGAGAAGGTCCCGACGAAGAGCAGGAGTGCGAGCCAGCGATCCGTGCGGGTGAGACGGCTCTGCGTCATCAGTTGCGCGCCTCCGCGGTGAAACAGAAGGTTCGCGCGTACGCGAGGTCCGTCGTGACCTCGAAGCGGACGGGGTGGAGCGCCGCGCCCGAGGTTTCGCCGAAGCCGAGCTCGGTCCGTCGCCAGGGGCTGTCGCTGTCGTGGCGGATCTGGCCGACCCGGCGCTCTCCGACGAACACCTCGAGCGTCACGGGAGCCTTCGACTTCTTGCGGTTCTCGAAGTCGTCGAGGCCCGTATACACCACCAGCCGCCGGGAGCGGGGCACGTTCGGGAAGGTGACGCGCATCCGGTGCCCTTCGAAGGGGTGGGCGTAGATGCAGTGGTAGGGGCGATGGTTGACCTCCGCGAGGTGCTGGCCGACCCAGTTCCAGCTCGCGCGGTCGTCGCAGACGAAGCGGATGCGGGTCGCCCCGTAGGGGTGCGGCTGGCGCACGCAGCGCGCGGGTGTGGGGCCCGCTCGCTCGACCTGCGCCTCCCCGAGCCGGTGGTAGAAGCTGTAGGTCACCTTCTCGGCGGGCTTATCGTAGCGCGTGACGGTGACGCCGCCGAAGCGGTCGGTCGAGCTCGGGCGAAGGCCGGCGACGAAGGGGTGCACGCCGCCGCGTACGGAGACCTGATAGACGCGGCTGAAGCGGTCCACGTCCGAGAGCGAGGCGCTCTCCAGGGTCAGGAGGTCCCCGAGGTGCTGGCGTCCGAGCGGGTCGACCCACGCGGGCGCGAAGAGGAGCGCGTCCCCGTAGCGGCGCCAGTCGCGCCGTACGGCCTTGGAGGCGGCCTGCCAGTCGGTTTCGCTGGGGACGCGCAGGTGCTGGACGAGAGTGGCCCCGAGCTCGACGGCGAGGAGCGCCAGGAGCGCGGCGAGCAGGAGCCGCGGCCAGCGCGAGTGGGCGCGGCGCTCGGCGGCGGCGCTGGCTCCGAGGCGGGCCTCGGCCTCCTCGGTGCTCCCCATGGGCATCGTGTCGGCGTAGGCCTCGCTCGAGCGGTCGGTGGGAAGCACGGACCTACCTCGCGGTCACGGGGTCGTGCTCCGGGCGCGGCCGACGCGCCCGAGGAGAAACCAGCCGATCACCCCGAAGAGCGCGGCATAGACGAAGGTCACGATGGAGAAGCCGAAGCCCGAGGCCACGGCCACGTTCGCGGGGAGCCCCACCAGGGCGAAGCCGAGAGCCCATCCTGCCTCCAGGGTGCCGAAGCTCCCGATGCCACCGATGGGAAGGAACCCCGTGACGACTGCGGCCGTGCCACCGAGGACGGCCTGCGCGGGTCCCACGGAGATCGAAAACGCGCGCATGATGGCAAAGACGAACACGAAGTTCAATATCCACTGGGCCATGGTGCAGGCCGCGAGACCGAGGACGGTGCGAGTCGGAAGCGCCCGGTAGGTCGTGACGGTGCGGTCGATCTTGGTCAGGAAGGCGCCGATGCGGGGGTGCCGGTCCACGCGGACGAGCCGGAGGAGTCGGCTCGCCCCGGCGTGCGAGAGCCGCAGCAGCGGGCGAAAGAAGAGCACGCAGAGCAGCCCGAAGGTCCCGACGCCGCAGGTCGCGGCGAGGGTGATCGGCACGCTGGCCCGAAAGAGCCCGGGGTTCAGCGCCAGCGTCGCGGCGAAGAGAGCGACCACCGCGGTGGTATCCAGCAGGCGGAGGAGCAGCACGTCGATGAGGCTCTCGCCGAGGCCCGCGGTGCCGGCGCGCTTGACCAGGATGGCGTAGGAGAAGTCCCCGGTGCGCATGGGAAGAAGCCGCAGCAAGACGTTGTGCACGGCGGTGATGCACATCATGACGGGGAAGGGGGTGCGGGGGGCGAGGAGCCAGAAGCGGTAGCCGCGCACCAGGTAGAGCAGGAGGTAGATGCCCAGGCCGAGCGCCGCGTGGCGGGGGCCGACCCTGCGGAGGACGCCCCAGACCTCGGGCCAGTCCACGTAGCGGAAGAGGACCCAGACCAGGCCGACGGTGACCACGAGGCCGATCGCCCCGCGCACGAGCAGCCGCTTGGTCTGTTTTTTAGAATGCTCGTTCACTTTTGCGCCCCGGGGCCGGGGAGGGGGGCGCGCACGGGCACCTCCCCTTCGGCCGCCGGGCGGGAGCTCGGGTCGGGTGTCGGCTGAAGGCCGAGCGAGCGCGCCTCGCTCGTCGGCAGGCGGGGGCGCTCGATCCCGGCGCCGAGCTCGAGGCGTCGGAGGCGCATCAACGCATCCTCGAGGAGCTTGCGGTTCGCGGCGATGAGGTCGGCGAGCATCCCGGCCACGAAGACGATGAACGCGACGATGAGCAGCACGGCCGCCAGGATCAGGGACTGGACCTTGCCGGCGTTGGTCGGCGAGGTGAAGTGATAGTAGAGGAAGCGCAGGCCGAGCCCCGCACCGGCGAGAAAGAGCGCCGACGAGAGGTACGCGAAGGCCTTGAGCGGCTTGTACATGGCGTAGATGCGCAGGATCGTCGCGCCCGAGCGCCGCAGGTACTGCGGGATGCTGCGAAAGAGCCTGGACTCGCGCGTCTTCGGGTTGGTGCGGACCGGGACCCCTTCGACGGCCAGGTGGGCCTGCCCGGCCTGGATGATCGTCTCGAGCGTATAGCTGAAGTCCGAGGTGACGAACATGCGCAGGGCGGCCTCGCGGCTGATCGCGCGAAAGCCGCTCGTCGCGTCGGGGACGGTGGTGCCCGAGGCGAGGCGCACGAGCCAGCTCCCCAGCCGCTGGAGGCGCTTCTTGGTGGGCGAGAAGTGGGCGATGGTGTGGACCTGCCGGTCCCCCACCACGAGGTCCGCGCGCCCGTCGAGGATCGGGCGGATCAGCGCGGGGATGTCGTCGGCGTTGTACTGGTTGTCCGCGTCGGTGTTGACGATGATGTCCGCGCCGAGGCGCAGGGCGGCGTCGATCCCGGCGTTGAAGGCGCGCGCGAGGCCTCGATTCTGGCTGAAGCGTACGATGTGGTGCACGCCGGCGTCGCGGGCCACTTCGGAGGTGCCGTCGCGGCTCCCGTCGTCGATCACCAGGATCTCGATCGACGAGACGCCCGGGATCTCCCGCGGCAGCGCGGCCACGGCGAGGGGGAGCGTCTCGCGTTCGTTGAAGCAGGGGATCTGGATGATCAGCTTCATCGCGCCACCAAGGGGGGCTCTACTCCACCACCTTCGCCCCGTTGATCGTCACGTCGATCTGGGGGGCGTCGGTCTGAAACGGCCCCTTGGCGCCGGTCTGGACTGCCTTGATCTTGTCCACCACCTCCAGGCCGGCGACGACCTTGCCGAAGACGCAGTAGCCCCAGCCGCCGTCGGTCTTGTCCCGATGGTCGAGCGAGGCGTTGTCCTTCACGTTGATGAAGAACTGCGCCGTGGCGCTGTGCGGGTCGGGGGTCCGCGCCATGGCCACTGTGCCGCGCACGTTCTTCAGCCCGTTGTCGGCCTCGTTCTTCACCGGCGCCCGCGTGGGGCGCTCGCGGAAGGTGGGGTCGAAGCCGCCCCCCTGGATCATGAAGCCGTCGATCACGCGGTGGAAGATCGTGCCGTCGTAGTGCTTGGCGGAGACATACTGGAGGAAGTTCTCGGTGGTGGCGGGGGCCTTGTCACGAAAGAGCTCGAGTCGGATCTTCCCCAGGCTCGTGTCGAGCTCGACGAGCTTGCCCGCCGCCGAGCCCGGCGTCGCGGGGGCGCCGCTCCCCGGGGCGGTGCCGGTCGCAGCAGGCTCGGTCTTCTTGCAGCCGCCGGCGGCGATCGCGAAGGAGAGGCAGAGGACGCTCGGAGCGAGGTGGCGCATCAGAGCACCTTGGCGCTCTTGATGAGCACGTCGGTCTGCGGCGCGTCCTTGCCGAACGGGCCCTTGGCACCGGTCGGGACGGCCTTGATCTTGTCCACCACGTCCATCCCCTTCGTGACCTTGCCGAAGACGCAGTAGCCCCAGCCTTGCAGGTCCTTGCCGCGATGGTTCAAGGCCTCGTTGTCCGACACGTTGATGAAGAACTGCGCCGTGGCGCTGTGCGGGTTCGGGGTGCGCGCCATCGCGATGGTGCCGCGATCGTTCTTCAGGCCGTTGTCGGCCTCGTTCTGGATCGCGGGGCGACCGGGCTTCTGCTTGAAGCTGGCGTCGAAGCCGCCCCCCTGGACCATGAAGCCGTCGATCACGCGGTGGAAGATGGTGCCGGCGTAGTGGCCGTCCTTCACGTACTTGACGAAGTTCTCGACGGTCTTGGGGGCCTTGTCGGGGTAGAGCTCGAGGACGATCTTGCCCATCGAGGTGACGAGCTCCACCTTCACGGCCTTGGCGGCCTTCTTGGCCTCGGAGGTGGAGCCGAGGAGCGCGGTGAGGACGAGGGCGCCGAGCGCGAGGGTGAGACGTGGCTTCACGACGATTCTCCTTGAGTGGGGGCGCGCGAACGCCTTGGGGGCGCGGCGCTACTTGATGATCACCACGTTGGGGCCACGCGCCGAGCCGTTCGACGCGGCGAGCCGGCCGCGCGGATCGTAGGCCTCGATGTAGTAGTGGACGTAGCGGCCGCTCGTGGCGGCGGCCGGGATGGCCGCACGGAAGACGTTGGCCTCGCGCGACATGGGCAGGCCGACGAACTCCACCGTGCCCGCGGAGCGGTAGAAGAGCTGCACGCGGTGGGCCTGGACGTCGGTCCCCACGGCGGCCTTCACGGGGATCGGGTAGCCGCGCTTGGCCTCGTCGATCGCGGAGTGATCGAGGCCGCTGGCCTTGATCCGCGTGGCCGCAGCGGCGGCGGCGGCGGCGGCGGCCGGCTCGGTGATGTCGATGGTCGGAGGGGCCTTCACCACGGCGGCGGTGCGGCGCGCGCTCGCGAGCGCCTGCTCCAGCTCGGGGTTCGAGAGGCGCTTCGGGACCTGCGCCTTCGGGTCGAGTCGCAGGCCGGCCACGAAGGCGTGGAGCCCGCGGTAGAGGTCGCTCTGCCCGGCGATGGCGGCGACCCCGAGGAGGATGTGCGTGGCGGCGAGGCGCTTGTCCTTGGCCAGGCCGGCGCGCGCGGCGACGCCGAGAGCTTCCTGGAGCTTCGCGCGCCCCTTGCCGTAGCTGTAGGCCTCGAAGGCGGCGGCGGCCTCGGTGTTGAGCTGCTGGATCTGCGTCATGGCGTCCGGCGCGGGGGCCGGCGCGGCGTGCAGGGAGGCAGGGTGACCGAGGCCCAGCGCGCCCAGGAGCGCCGCGAGGATGGCGTGCCGATGAAACCGCATGGTGTGGCTCCTCGAAGGACGAACGGGGCGCACCGTACACCAGGGTCGCCCCGGTGGGAAGTCCGCTACCGAGGCGTGTCGGGGCGCTGGCGGGGCCTCCCGGGGCGGGACACCCCGGCGGAAGGGGTCCGGCGCGTGCGCATCCTTGATCTCCCGCAAGGCTGGGTGCTACGCGTCCGGGGTATGTGAGGAACCCATGTACCGCATCGTCCATCGCGCCCAGTTCTCCGAGCAGACCTTTCTATGGGACGTCTACGCCCCCGACGTGGCGCGCGCGGCGCAGCCCGGGCAGTTCGTCATGCTGCGCCTGAACGACAGCGGCGAGCGCATCCCGCTGACCATCGCCGACTTCGACCGCGAGTGGGGGACGGTCACGATGGTGATCCAGGCGGTGGGCAAGACCACGCAGGAGATGATGCGGGGCTTCAAGCAGGGGGACGAGTTCGCCGACTTCGTCGGCCCGCTCGGTTTGCCGAGTCACGTCGGCCAGCCGGGCCACGTGGTGGTCGTGGGCGGCGGCCTGGGCGTGGCCCCCATCTTTCCGCAGCTTCGCGCCTTCAAGGAGGCGGGCAATCGCACCACCGGGATCATCGGCTTTCGCAACAAGTCGCTCGTCTTCTGGGAGGACCGCTTCGCGCGCTACTGCGACGAGCTGATCGTCTGCACCGACGACGGCTCGTACGGTCGGCCCGGCTTCGTGACTGCCGCGCTGGACGAGGTGCTCGGGCGCGCGGAGAAGGCGAATCTGGTGGTGGCCATCGGTCCGCTGCCCATGATGCAGGCCTGCGCCGAGGTGAGCCGCCCGCACGGGGTCAAGACCATGGTCAGCCTGAACGCGATCATGGTGGACGGCACCGGCATGTGCGGCTCGTGCCGCGTCACCGTCTCGAACAAGGTGCAGTTCGCCTGCGTGGACGGCCCGGACTTCGACGGGCACCAGGTGGACTTCAAGGAGCTGATGCTCCGGCAGCAGCGCTTCCGGTCGCAGGAGGGGGACGCGCGGGCGCACTTCGAGCGCATCTGCAACGTGGAGGAGCAGCTCTTCGAGCTCGAGAAGCGCAACTACAAGAAGCTGAAGGACCTGCCCCCGCACGCGACGAAGATGCCCGAGCGGCCCGCGGACGAGCGGTCGCGGAACTTCCTCGAGGTGAACCTGGGTTACGGGATGGCGGACGCGCTCACCGAGGCGCAACGCTGCATCCAGTGCGTGAACCCGACCTGCATCGCCGGCTGTCCGGTGGCGATCGACATCCCGCGCTTCATCCGTCACCTGCTGGTGCAGGACCTCGGGGGCGCGCTCGAGGTGATCCAGGAGAGCAACCTCTTTCCGTCGATCTGCGGCCGCGTCTGCCCGCAGGAGATGCAGTGCGAGGCGCAGTGCATCCTGACGAAGAAGATGGAGTCGGTGTCGATCGGACGGCTCGAGCGCTTCGTCGGAGACCACGCGCCGCGCAGCGGGCTGCGCGTGACGGGCACGGAGAAGCTCGGCCGCGTGGCGATCGTGGGCTCCGGACCCGCGGGCCTCGCCTGCGCCGGGGACCTGGCGCGGGAGGGCGCGGAGGTCACGGTCTTCGAGGCGCTGCACGTCGTGGGCGGGGTCTTGCGCTACGGCATCCCGAGCTTCCGCCTGCCGCGCGAGATCATCGACCGCGAGGTGAAGGCGCTCGAGCAGCTCGGGGTTCGCATCGAGACCAACAAGGTCATCGGGCGAACCTTCACGATCCAGCAGCTCATGGGGGAGATGGGCTACGACGCCGTCTTCATCGGTACCGGGGCCGGCTTCCCGAGCTTCCTCGGCATCCCCGGCGAGTTCGCGGGGCAGGTCTACAGCGCGAACGAGTTTCTCACCCGCGTGAACCTGATGGGGGGCGACCGCTTCCCCTACGAGGACACGCCGGTGGCGATGGGAAAGCGGGTCGTGGTGCTCGGGGCGGGCAACACGGCGATGGATTGCCTGCGCGTCGCGCGACGGCTCGGGGCCGAGGAGGTGCACTGCATCTACCGGCGCACCGAGGCCGAGGCGCCGGCGCGCGCCGAGGAGCTACGGCACGCGCACGAGGAGGGGATCCGCTTCCACTGGCTGCGGGCGCCGCTCGAGATCCAGACCAACGAGAAGGGCAACGTCAGCGCGCTCGTCTGCCAGCAGATGGAGCTCGGGCCGCCGGACGCGTCGGGGCGCAGGCGTCCCGTGGCCGTCGAAGGCGAGAAAGAGCTCTTCCCGTGCGACACGGTGATCTACGCGCTCGGCACACGGGCGAACCCGATCATCGGGCAGGCCACGCCGGGGCTGCAGACGCGCGACGGGGGCTACATCGTGGCGGACGGCACGCTCCAGGCGACGAGCATGCCGGGGGTCTTCGCCGGTGGCGACATCGTGACCGGCGGGGCGACGGTGATCCTGGCGCTCGGCGCGGGGCGGCGGGCGGCCCGGGCCGTGGGGGCGTACCTCCGCGATCGCTCGGTCTGGCCTCCGGTGCTGCGCGAGGAGAAGGCCGTGGAGGGGGAGTTGGCCGTCGAGGCGCAGGGCGAGCAGCGCTGTCCGAAGTGCCACGGCCCCGTCGAGGGGAGCGAGGAGTACGTCTGCTGCGCGGAGCTCGAGCTGGCGTGGGCCTGCGGGAGCTGCCACAAGGTCTACGAGGGCTTCGCCTTCCCGTACGGCCTGTGCCCGTCGTGCGGCGGGCCGCTCGTGGCCGGGACGGCGAGCGAGGCGACCGACGAGGAGACGACGCGCGCGGTGCGACAGGCGCTGGAGATCGAGCTCGGCGGGATCGCGTTCTACGAGCAGGGGGCGGCGAGCGCCGCGAGCCCGGAGCTGGCCGAGCTCTTCCGGCGCCTCTCGGAGATGGAGAAGGAGCACCTCGCGACGCTCGTCCGGCGCTACCACGTGGCGCTCCCGAACGCGGCGGCTCCCGGGCTCACCCCGCCGCAGGTAGCCGTCTACGCCGGCGTCGAGGGAGCGGTGGACGACGCGCTCTCGCTCCTGCGCCTCGCCGTGGAGCTCGAGAAGCGGGCGCGGCGTTTCTTCCTCGAGGCCGGGCGTCGCTTCGACCACGGCTCGCAGGCCTGGCGGCTCTACCGAGAGCTCGAGGCCGAGGAGCGGGACCACGTGGACCTGCTCAGCACCGCGCTGGTCAGGCTGCGGGCGGGCAAGCCGCTCGTGGTCTGAGGCGCGCGACCTGACGCGCCTTCCCCTCCGGCGCCCCGCGCGCCGCGGGTCCCGGCCAGCGTCCGCCGGCGGCTTCGGTCGCCGGCAGCTCCACTGCGGCAGCCCCTCGCGCCCGCTTCGTGGGTCTGCATCGGCCACTTCGAACACGATGAAAATATTGCGATTCATCGGGTTATGGGGGCGCCGTGGCCCTGGCACGCGCGTTGCTCATCCTCCTAGCACACCGACCGATGGAGCGACCGATGCAAGCGCGTCAATGCCTGAGGCTCATGCTGGCCGGGGTCGCTTTCGTCGCGACGGCGACGGTCTGCGCTGCGAGCGCCCGGGCGGCCGGCGGGGGTCTCGACAAGCTCTCCGGCAAGCTCTCGAGCTTTCTCGGCGGGGCGGGCAAGTCGGCACCGCTCGACCCGTCCAGCTCGAGCTTCATCACCCTCGTGCGGAACGGCGTGGAGCTCGCCAATCGCGGCAGCGCTGGCCAGCGCGAGGTGGGCCTCGCCTTTCTCGATCGGGCCGTGCGCACCTTCAACCGCGGGGCCGACGACCTCGACGTGGGGGCGGTCGGCGAGCTGGCCGCAGAGCTCGGGCGGCTGAGCCCGAAGAACCGCGAACCCGGGCTGCGCCTCCTCGCGCGGGTCGCGCGCGCGAGCGGCAATGCGATCATCTTGCAGGATACCTTCTACAGCCTGATGCGGGCCTTCCAGCGCCTCGGAGGCACCCGGGAGGCGGTGGCGCAGGCCGGACGCATGTTCAACGACGAGAGCGCGGGCGAGTTCGAATGGGACCCGATGGGCTTCAACATCGCGCCGATGTTCGCCCGGGCGCTCAAGACGATTCGCACCGCGCCGGCAGGGATCCGGCGGCCGGCGATCACGGTCGACACGCTCGAGGCCCTCGTCCGGACCTTCTACAAGGCGAACGTGCGCGGTCCGCTCTACGGAGACCAGTGGACGGTGGGAGCCCTCAAGAAGGAGCTCGCCCACTGGACGGCCAAGGGAGGCAAGGCGCCGCTCAAGGTCCGCTTTCTCGACGGGCAGGCCGCGCTCGTGCGTCAGCCGGGCGTGCCGGGTCACACGCCCATCGCGCCGCTCGCTCCGGCGCGGTCCAAGAACTAGGAACACGCCCTGGCGACAGCCCCTAGCGACAGCTGAAGATCCCCGCGGGCGCCTGGCCGCAGCGGCCCCAGACGTTGCCCGGCAGGCAGAAGGCCCAGCCGGTGCAGTCGCACTGCTTGAAGAGGTAGCCGTCGGTGTAGCTGCAGCTCGCGCTGCGCGCGGTGCAGGTATAGGTCCCCTTGTAGGCCCGGCAATCGTGCGTCGCGAGGTCGCAGCCCGCGCAGCGGGTGGAAAACGGGCCGACGGGGTGAAGGCGGTCCGTCGAGGTTCCGTCCGAGAGCGTGCCTGCCTCGCGCGGGCCCGCGTCGCGCGGGGTGGCGTCACGCGGAGCGGCGTCGGCGACCCCACCGTCGTGCCACAGCGACGAAGGAAGCGCGGCGTTGAGCTTGGGGAAGACGCGCCGGTCGGAGAGCATCACGAAGCGAAACCCCTCCTGCTCGAGGCGCGTGAGCACGCTGTCCAGCTTGCGCACCGTGAAGGCCTGCGAGTCGTGCATGAGCAGGATCCCTCCGTCGAGGAGCGGCTTGCCGGAGGCGCCGAGCTTCTTCAGCTGGTACAGGATCCACCCCGCGAAATCGTGCCGGTAGGCCTCTCCGACGTGCCTGAAGGTGTTCGGGCTGCAGTAGTCCTCGGTCTCGGTGGAATCCACGCCGAAGCACCAGTCGGCCGAGTCTATGTGCCAGCCCGTGACGGCGTAACCGAGGGCGGTGACGCGCCGATTGGTGTCGCAGGTGGCGGCCCCCCCGGGATAGCGGAAGTAGTAGGGCCGGGTCGCGGTGGCCTCGCGCACGATGGATTCGGTCTCCTTGACCTCGCGCTCGAAGGCCTCGAGGCTGAGCTTGGTCGCGTTGGCGTGGTTCTGCGTGTGGTTGGCCACCTGGTGGCCCCGCGCGAGCATCTCCTGGAGCAGCGCGACGCGCGTCGGGGAGAGCTCGCCGTTGCGCTGGGGGAAGTGGCGACCGTTGATGAAGAAGGTGGCGCGGGTGCCGTGGGCCTCCACCACGTCCATGACCTTGCGCGTGCGCGCCACGTCGAGTGGCCCGTCGTCGAAGGTGAGGGCGATCTGCTTGCCGAAGGGACCGCGGTCTGGCGGCACGATTCCCGAGCAGCCCACGCCGTCGGCCTTGCCACGCGCGAGCTCCTCGTGGGCGCGGTTCATGAGCTCCGCGTGCTCGTCCTCGGAGAGGGGTGCGGGAGCGGGCGGCGCGCAGCCGGCGACGGCGAGCGTCGCGACGAGCAAGAGGGGGCTCCGGCGGCGGAGGCGCATGGCGGTTCCTCGCAACGGGGCGTGCTATCCCCGCGCTGCCGCAGAGCAAGCGATATGCCACGATCGTTGGAGCGCAGACTCAGAAGATCGTGGCGATGGTGCGCGCGTCGGTCTAGCGTTCCCGGAGCAGCTCATCGAAAACGAGGGAGGGCGTGCGGCATGCAGCGCGGGATGCGAGACGGCATCGAATACGACGTGGTGGAGGCCTCGAGGGCCGAAGAGGCGGTAGCCCTTTTCTGTCGCTGCTTCTCGGCGCGCGAGCCGGTGGCCCGGGCGCTCAGGGCCACCCCCGAGATGGTGGACGGGTTTCTTGGGGTCCACGCGCGGGCCGTGGCGCCGCAGGGTCTCTCCGTGCTCGCCCGCGAGGTCGGCACGCGGGAGGTCGTGGGGGTCCTCTTCGCCGAGGACCACGGGCTCGCGGCGGCCTCACCCCCGAGCCTCACGGAGAGCGCGCATCCGCTCCTCGCCGCCGTGGCCGAGTATCGCGCGCGGACGAGCGCGCTGAAGGCCGGGGCGCGCGTGCTCGCCCAGCCGCGCCGGCCGGGCGTGGTCCTGCATCAGGCCTACCTCGGCGTCGCGGAGTCAGCGACCGGCCGTGGGATCGGGCGGCGGCTGGTCGAGGAGGGACTCTCTCTCGCGCGCGACCACGGCTTCTCGCGCGCCTTCGTGGGCTGCTCGAGCCCGATCTCGGCTCGCATCTGGATCGACCGCCTCGGCTTTCAGGTCCTCGGTCGCGTGGTGTGGGACGAGATCCGCGTGCCCGACCCCGGCACCGGCGAGCTCGTCGCGCCCTTGCGCGGGATCGCCGACGGGTTCGAGGCCTATCTGCTCGCGTATCGAGAGCTGGACGTGGCCTGAGCTTCGACGTGGCGCCTCAGCGTTTCACGCGGGCCAGGATGCGGTCGACAAGCGGCTGGAAGGGTTGCTTGTCGAAGTCCATGGGCGTCGGGCAGGGCTCGAGGTGGAGCGTCTCGATGCTCGGGAGCGCGCGGGCCTTCACGCCGTCGAGGAAGGCCTTCATGCGCACGGTGGGGACGTTCTGCTTGCCGCAGTCGCTGACCGCCCGGCGGGCAGGCAAGATGGGCGGCCCGGGCACGAGCACCGGCTTCCGAAAGAGGCCCACCACGGCGAGGATCACGTGGCGCCCGGCGAGTAGCCGTGGGATCTGCTCCACGTAGCGCGAGACGGGATGCAACAGCCCGGGGGGTGGATCGTAGCAGCGCGCGTTCGGGGTGATCTTGTCCCACCAGGACCAGTCGGAGGTCCAGATCGTCGCGTCGGCCGTGCTGCAGTCCTCCCAGTCGGCGTAGAAGAGCACGACGGTGAGGCCGTCGCCGCGGAAGAAGTGTCGGTTACGGCCATCCAGCGCGCGGAGCCCCGCCTCGAGGAACTGCTCGATGTCCGTTTCAAAGGACGGGGCGTGGGTGACAAGGTAGCGGGCCACCGCCGGGAAATACGCGGGAGCGACGTAGGCCGTGTCGAGGCACCGCTTCTCTGGTGGCCAGCCTCCGATTGCCGCAGTCAGCTCCGGGGTCAGGCCGTCACCGGAGCGGGGAAGCATCAACGTGCCGTCGTTGGGCGGGATGTGAGGCGGCGGAGGAGCCTCGTCGCCGGGGCCCGGCGTGAGCGACGAAGAGACGATGCCGAAGCGCAGGTCGCGGATCGGGCGTTTGTCCGGCGGGTTCAGGAGCGCCTCGAGGGTGAGCTGCGTACGGTGCGCAAGGACGAGGATCGAGCCTGACTCGCCCCAGGTGGGGCGAATGACCACGAGGTCCACCCGCGTCGGTTGGCCGCGCGGAGCGACGTAGCTATCGGCGGCGCGCGCGTCCGGGGGCGGCGCCTCGGACGGCGGCGTCGTGCAGGCGAAAATGAACACGAGGCAGCCGGCGAACAGCGTCCGGCCGCGTCTCAGTTTGGCCCCGGGCATGGTCCCCCCTCCAAGGCGTGAGCTGATCCGAGGATGACCACAGGGTGCCCACGGGTCAATGCTTGGAGCGGTGCCGCGCGGTGGCGAGGGTCACCGTGGGCCCGGAGCGGGGCAGGCTCACGGCCTCCCGCGCGTATACTGACGCGATGATGCGACCGCGATCCGTTCTGCGCTGGGCGGTGTTCTCGCTTCTCTCGCTGCTCGCAGCGGCGCCGTACGTGGCCGCCGCCCCGCCCGAGGGGGCCGTCTATCTGCAGCCGCTCGGCGAGAGCCTGCCCGCGGAGGACGTGCTGCTCGTCGAGCGCGCGCTACGGGCCTTCTATGGTTGGGAGGTGAAGCGCTTGCCGCCGATGCCGCTCCCCGAGGCGGCCTATTACGCGCCGCGGAAGCGCTACCGGGCGGAGAAGCTCCTCGAGCACCTCGCGCAGCGGCTGCCCGCGGGGGGCAAGCGCATCCTGGGTCTCACGGCGGTGGACATCTCGACCACCAAAGGGTCGGTCGAGGACTGGGGGATCATGGGGCTCGCCACGCTCGACGGGCG
The DNA here is from genome assembly GCA_020848905.1 of Deltaproteobacteria bacterium. Taxonomy (NCBI): domain Bacteria; kingdom Pseudomonadati; phylum Myxococcota; class Myxococcia; species Deltaproteobacteria bacterium. Next base: position 988 of record JADLHG010000010.1, on the reverse strand, counting down.
CGTGGGGGTGATTTCGGCCTTTCGTGCGCGCAAGGGGGCGAAGAGCGCGCGCCACGCCCGCGAGCGGCTGGCCAAGGTGGCGGTGCACGAACTCGGTCACACGCTGGGGCTCGAGCACTGCCCCGTGCGCGGCTGCCTGATGGAGGACGCGCGCGGCAAGGTGGCGACCTGCGACCGCGAGCACGATCTGTGTCCGCGCTGCCGTGCGTTCCTCCGTCGGGCGAAGATCGGCATTCCCGAGCGCCCCGAGATCCCCTGGCCACGGCCGTGAGGTCCCTTGGTTCAGCGCTTCACGCGGGCCAGGATGCGATCCACGAGGGGCTGGAAGGGCTTCTCGCTATACGCCGTGGGTGTCGGGCAGGGCTCTAGGTGGAGCGTCTCGATGCCCGGGAGCGCGCGGGCCTTGACGCCGTCGAGGAAGGCCTTCATGCGCACGGTGGGGACGTTCTCCTGGCCGCAGTCCCTGACCGCCCGGAGGGCAGGTGAGTCCGGCCCGGACACGAGCACCGGCTTCCGAAAGAGGCCCACCACGGCGAGGATCACATGGCGCCCGGCGAGCAGCCGTGGGATCTCGTCGACGTAGCGCGAGACGGGATGGAGGAGCGCAGGGGGCGGGTTGTAGCAGCGCGCGTTCACGCTGATCTTCTTCCACCAGGACCCGTCGTCGCGCCAGAGAGAGGCGTCCGCCGTGCTGCAATCCTCCCAGTCGGCGTAGAAGAGCACGACGGTGAGACCGTCGCCACGGAAGAAGTGTCGGTTGCGGCCATCCAGCGCGCGAAGCCCCGCCTCGAGGAACTGCTCGACGTCCGTTTCGAAGGACGGGGCGTGGGTGACAAGGTAGCTTGCCACCGCCGGAAAATGCGCGGGAGGGATGTAGGCCGTGTCGAGGTACCGCTTCTTTGGCGGCCAGCCTCCGATCGCCGCAGTCAGCTCCGGGGTCAGGCCGTCACCGGAGGGGGGAAGCATCAACGTGCCGTCGTTGGGCGGT